>NZ_JCBATA010000128.1:0-4681 GCF_059816245.1 Frankia sp. RB5 | reverse complement strand
ACCCTCGTTCCCTACCCGACGCTCTTCCGCTCTCGTCCGCACCGCGGTACCCCGCGGCGCCCCACCGGACCGCCCGGGCGCGGCCGCCGACACGCCACCCGCGCGTCCTGCGGCCCGCGGGCCGGCGCCCCGGCCGCCACCGGGACGCTCTGCCCGGGAAAGCGGCTGCGCGGGAGCGGTCACGATGCACCTCCGGTGGGGGACTGGGCGCGGCCCGGGTTCGGCGCCGTGCGTTCGGCCGCCCGCAGGCGGACGGACGCCGCCCGCGGGTTGTCGGTCTTCTCGGTGTCACTCGCGGGCTCGGCGCCGCGGGTCAGCCATCGCATCCGCGCGACGGCGTCCGCCGGCACCACCGGCATGTCCGGCGGGACGAGCGTCTCGGCGTACGGCTGCAGCTGGCGCTTGACCAGCCGGTCCTCCAGCGAGTGGTAGGACAGGACGATCAGGCGGCCGCCGATCGCCAGCGCGTCGAACGCGGCGGGCAGCGCCCGGGCGAGCACGTCCAGCTCGGCGTTGACCTCGATGCGCAGCGCCTGGAACGTCCGCTTGGCCGGGTTGCCGCCGGTGCGCCGGGCCGGCGCCGGGATGGCGTCCCGGACGAGGTCGGCGAGGCGCGCCGAGGTGGTGAACGGCGCGGTGGCACGGGCCGCGACGATCGCCTCGGCGATGCGCCTGGCGAAGCGCTCCTCCCCGTAGTCGCGGAGGATCCGGGTCAGTCGCCCCACGTCGTAGCCGTTGACGACGTCCGCCGCCGTCGGCCCGTGGCTTGCGTCCATCCGCATGTCGAGCGGGGCGTCGCGGGAGTAGGCGAAGCCGCGGGCGTCCGTGTCGAGCTGCAGCGAGGAGACACCGAGGTCGAACAGCACCCCGTGCACCCGTGGCTGGCCGAGCCCGGCCAGCACCGCGCCGATCTCGTCGTAGACGGCGTGGACGAGCCGTACCCGGTCGGGGGCGAGCCCGCGCAGCCGCCGCTCGCTGTGCGCGAGCGCGTCGAGGTCCCGGTCGAGGCCGATCACCTGGAGCTCGGGGAACTCGGCGAGCAGCGCCGCCGTGTGGCCACCGAGACCCAGCGTGGCGTCCACGACGACCGCACCCGGCGCGCGCAGGGCCGGGGCGAGCAGTTCCAGGACGCGTCCGGTCAGCACTGGGGTGTGCATCGCGTTCAGTGCTGAGCCTCCTTGACCGCTCGTGGGCCTCGTCTTCAGATGTGCTGACGGACTCGTCCCGGCGCGGTGACGATCCGGGCGCGCAGCACGGACCTCACCACCGATGCGGCGAACCCTGCGACCCGGCGAGTCCGGCACCGCCGGCCGACCTCGCCCGCCGTCCGCCGGCCGCCGGGGAAGGGGCGGCCGGAGGTGCGGGCGCGGCGCGGACCGAGCGAGGGCGCGGCGTGCGGGGCGCGGGATCCTGGGCGGCTCAGATGACTCCTGGCAGGACCTCCTCGGACAGCTCGGCGAAGCTCTCCTCCTGGCTGTCCAGATAGGTCTGCCAGCGCTGGGCGTCCCAGATCTCGACCCGGGTGTTGGCGCCGTTGACCACGCACTCGCGGGTCAGGCCCGCGTAGGTGCGAAGCGGGGCGGGGATGGTGATCCGCCCCTGTCGGTCCGCAACGTCATCGGCCGCGGACGAGAAGAACACGCGGCTGTAGTCACGCAACGCCTTGGCGGTGACCGGAGCGGTGCGCAGGGACTCGCTGATCCGGGTGAACTCCGCCATCGGGAAGACGTACAGGCATCGTTCCTGACCCTTGGTGATCACAAGCCCCCCCTCCAACTCGTCGCGGAACTTCGCGGGCAGGGTCAGCCGCCCTTTGTCGTCGAGCCGTGGCGAGTGGCTGCCGAGAAACACGGCGACCTCCCTGCCACTGACCTGGGAGGACGGTGCCTGGACACCCCGCGACGGTCACCCGAGAGCTCCCGTCCCCCACTGTGCGCCACTCTACCCCACTACCCCCCACCCCACACCCCCTCAACACCCCGCGTCACCCCACCGAAACCACTCCGCCATCTGCCGCGCGCGATGCCCACAGTGTCCGTGGTATAAACCGCTCGAAATAGGTAAAAAGGTCTCGTGCCGGACAGGCGAAATCCCCGGTACCAGACGCGGGACCGACACCTGTGAGGGAGACATCACCCCGTCGAGGCATCATCGCCGGGGCGGTTCACGGCATGTTTCCTTGACCACCGTGGCCTACGCACCCTCCACGGATGTCACACTCGGGAGGGACGGACCGCTCCACGGGACCGGACCCAAGGGACGAGGCCCCACCAGGCCCGGCTCCGCTCAGCCCGACGCCCAGCCCGGCGTCGTGGCCCGACGATCGACACCCGGAGGGGGGCCCACTGGTGGTGACCGACCCAGGTCTGCTCCACTGGCGTGACCCGGTGGCCGACATCGGTCATCTCACCACCATCGCCGACCGGGTCCGGGAGTCGGTCGAGACGGTCATCGACGGCAAGGTCGACGCGATCAACACCGCGCTCGTCGTGCTGCTCTCCGAGGGCCATCTGCTCATCGAGGACGTGCCGGGCGTCGGCAAGACCATGCTCGCCAAGGCGCTGGCCCGCTCCATCGACGCCCGGGTGCGCCGCATCCAGTTCACCCCGGACCTGCTCCCCAGCGACGTCACCGGTGTCAGCGTCTACAACCAGGGCACCCGGGACTTCGAGTTCCGCCCCGGCCCGGTGTTCGCGAACATCGTCGTCGGCGACGAGATCAACCGGGCCGAGCCCAAGGCGCAGTCGGCGCTGCTGGAGTGCATGGAGGAGCACCAGGTCACGGTCGACGGGGTGACCTACCGCCTCGAGTCGCCGTTCATGGTCATCGCCACCCAGAACCCGGTGGAGATGGAGGGCACCCGGGCGCTGCCCGAGGCCCAGCGTGACCGGTTCACCGCGCGGATCTCGATGGGCTACCCGTCGCCCGCCGCCGAGATGGCGATGCTCGACAGCCACGGCAACGCCAACCCGCTGTCGGGCATCTCCCCGGTCACCGACGCGGCGGAGATCGCCGGCCTCATCTCGCTGGTACGTACCGTGCACGTCTCCCCCGAGGTGCGCCAGTACATCGTCGACCTGGTCGGCGGCACCCGGACCCATCCCGACATCGCGCTGGGCGCCTCCCCGCGCGCGGCGCTGCACCTCATCCGGGCCGCGCGGGCGCGGGCGGCGCTCGAACAGCGGGCCTTCGTGCTGCCCGACGACGTCCAGGAGATGGCCGTCCCGGTCATGGCCCACCGCCTGCTGCTGCACCCGGAGATCATGCTGTCCGGGGAGCCGACCACCGACCTCGCCGCCCGCATCCTCACCGACGTCCTGCACCGGATCCCGATCCCGCGGCCCGGCGGGGCACGCCCGCTCCGGCACGGCCGTTAGAGATCGGTGTGCGGGATTTCGTCGCGGCGCTGCGTGGGCTGACGATCCGCGGCCGGTCGTTCCTGGCCGCCGGGGCCGCCTGCGCCGTGTCCGCGCTGGTCCTGGGCGAGCAGGATCTGCTGCGGATCGGGCTGCTGATCGCCGGCCTGCCGGTCTTGGCGGCCGCGGTCGTCTCCCGGACCCGCTATCGGCTGTCCTGCACCCGGCGGCTGGAGCCGCGCCGGGTCACCGCTGGTGACCGCGTCAGCGTGCGCATCCAGCTGGAGAACGTCAGCCGCTCGCCGTCGTCCGTGCTGCTGGTGGAGGACACCGCGGGCGCCGGCCTCGGCGGCGGCGCCCGGTTCGTGCTCGACCGGATCGAGCCGGGCGGGCGGCGCGACCTGTCCTACGCGCTGCGTGCCACGGCCCGCGGCCGCTACCAGATCGGCCCGATGGCGATCCGCATCGGTGACCCGTTCGGCCTGTGCGAGGTGTCGCGCAGCTTCCGCAGCCTGGACGAGCTGATCGTCGCCCCGGCGATCGAGCGGCTGCCGGCGACCCGCCCCCGCGGGTCGGCCAGCCTCAACGCCGACCAGCGCCGGGTCAGCGGCCTCGTCGGCGTGGACGAGACCACCACCCGCCCCTACCGCTCCGGCGACGACCTGCGCAAGGTGCACTGGAAGACGACCGCCCGCTCCGGTGAGCTGATGGTCCGCCGCGAGGAGCACCCGCAGACCAGCGCGGCCTCGATCCTGCTCGACACCCGGGCGCTGGCCTGGCCCGGTGGGCCGGGGGCGGACGCGTTCGAATGGGCGGTCAGCGCCGTCGGCGCGGTCGGGCTGCATCTGGTCCGCGGCGGGTACAAGGTGCGCCTGGTCACCGACCGCGGCCCGGTCACCTCCATCGCCGGCACGACCGTGGGCGGCCTGCTCGACGAACTGTCCGTGCTGCTGCCGGCGGACGTCCCCTCGTTACAGCCGGCGCTCACCGCGCTGCGCCGGCCCGCCGGCGGCGGGGACGCGGGTGGGATGGTCGTCGCGGTGCTCGGGCGGGCCGAGGCGGGCCTGACGAGCGCCCTCATCGGGCTGCGCGGGTCCGGCGCCCCCGCGGTCGCCATCCTCGTCGACATCACCACCTGGGGCGACGCGCCGCCGAGCGCGGCCACCGACCTCGCCGCGGCCCGCACCGCGCTGGCCCGGGCCGGCTGGGCGGTCTAGCGACTCGCCGCCGACGCCCGCGCCGCCGGCCTTGGTGCCGTCCACCTCGCGACCAGCGCCGACGGCCGTCACCGGCTGCGCAGCGCCGTGCAGGCCGGGATCAGCCAG
>NZ_JCBATA010000127.1:0-5025 GCF_059816245.1 Frankia sp. RB5 | reverse complement strand
CGGTCTGGGTGCCGCGCAGGCTGTGGGGGTCGATGCCGGCGCGTTCGAACGTCTCCCAGGCGATCTCCAGCAGCAGGCGCTGCTGCGGGTCGATCGCGGTCGCCTCACGCGGGGAGATCCCGAAGAACGCCGCGTCGAACTCGTCCGCGTCGTGCAGGAACCCGCCGTGGCGGACGTAGGTGTGCCCGGCCCGGCCGGGATCGGGGTCGTAGAGCCGCTCGGTCTGCCAGCCCCGGTTGACCGGGAACTCGGACAGCGCGTCGGTGCCCTCGGCCACCAGCCGCCACAGCTCCTCCGGCGAGGTCACCCCGCCGGGGAAACGGCAGCCCATGGCGACCACCGCGATCGGCTCGTCGTCCGTGCGCGGCTCGGCCGTCGCCGGTCTCGCCGCCGGGCGCGGGCCGGTGAGCCGGGTGAGCAGATGCTCGGCGAGCGCCGCCGGCGTCGGATGGTCGAACACCACCGTCGACGGCAGCCGCGTGCCGGCCGCCGCGCCGAGGCGGTTGCGCAGTTCCACCGCGGCCAGCGAGTCGAAACCGAGACTGCGGAAGGCCTGGCCCGCGCCGATCGGCGCGACGTCGTCATGCCCGAGGACGGCGGCGGCATGCTCGCGCACCAGCTCGACGAGGGCCTCTCGGGCCCGCGGCTCGGGCATCGCCGCCAGCCGCTCGGCGAGGCCGGTGCCGGGCTGCTCCGCCTCGGCCTGCCCGCCGGCGCTGCCGGTTCCGTCCGGGGACCCGGCGGGTCCCGCCGGTGCGGTGGAGCCGGCGAGGTCCGGGAAGACGTCTGACCGCGTCCGCACCACGGTGGAGAACAGGGCGGGAAGCGTGCCCTGCGCGGCCCGCCGCCGCAGCGCGGGGCGGTCCAGCCGAGCCGGGACGACGACCGGCACGCCCGCGTCGAGCGCGGCGTCGAACAGGGCGAGGCCCGCCTCCGACGTCATCGGGGCGAGCCCGGCGTGCGCGAGCCGGGCGCGGGCCGCGTCGTCGAGATGTCCGGTCATGGCGGTCTCCTGCGCCCACAACCCCCAGGCCAGGCTGAGGGCAGGCAGCCCCGCCCCGCGCCGGCGGCGGGCGAGCGCGTCCACCGCGGCGTTCGCCGCCGCGTAGTTCGCCTGGCCGGCGGTGCCGAGAACACCGGCGGTCGAGGAGAACAGGACGAACGCGCGCAGGTCGTGGCCACGGGTCAGCCGGTGCAGCTGCCAGGCGGCGTCGACCTTCGCCCGCCAGACCTCGGCGAGCTGCCGCTCGGTGAGTGCGGTGACGACCCCGTCGTCGAGCACGCCGGCGGCATGGACCACGCCGCGCAGGGGATGCCCGTCGGCGACGGAGGCGAGCAGCGTGGCGAGGGCGGCCGGGTCGGCGACGTCACAGGCGGCGATCCGGGCGTCGGCGCCGAGTTCCGTGAGCGTGGCGAGCAGTGCTGGCGCGCCGGGGGCGGCGGTGCCGGCGCGGCTGGCCAGGAGCAGGTGGCGCACGCCGTGCGAGCGGACCAGGTGCTGAGCGACGAGCCCGCCGAGTACCCCCGTGCCGCCGGTGATCAGGACGGTGCCGTCCAGGCCCGTGAACGGGGAGGAGGCATGCGGGGACGTGGCGGCGGCCGGGGCGGCGGTGGCGACCGCGGAAGGGGGTGTGGTGTCGTCCGCGGCGGGAGAGGAGCCGCCGACGGGCAGGTGGTCCAGGCGCGGCGCGAACAGAGCCCCCGCGCGCAGCGCGAGACGCGGCTCGCCGCCGGCTCGCACGGCCTCGGCCAGTGCGGCGGCGATGGTGACGGCATCTCGTGCCGATCCGGACTCTGCCGCCGGTGCGGCATCGGGGTCCGGTGCGGCGGTGGTGTCTGGTGTGGCGTCGGGGTCCAGATCGAGCAGGGCGATGTCGTCCGGGTGCTCGGACTGCGCGGAGCGCACCAGGCCCCACGCTGCCGCGCCGCCGAGGTCCGCGACGCCATGGTGCAGGTCGGTGGCGACCGCCCCGCGGGTGGCCACCACCAGCCGGATCCCGGCCGGGTGATCGTCCGTCAGCCAGTCCCGCAGCTCGCGCAGGACGCGACCGCCCAGGTCGAGCGCGGTGGCGGGCGTTGCGAACCGGTCGTCGCCGGACCAATCGTCGCCGGACCGGTGGTCGGACCGGTCGTCGCCGGGCCGGTTGTCGGACTGGTCGTCGTCGGGATGGCTGTCGTCGGACCCGCGCAGGGCCGGGGTGGTGAGACCGACCGCGAGGATCACCGCGTCGGGGAGGCCCACGCCACCGCCGTCGCGCAGGGATCGGGTGAGCGCGGCGATGCTCGGGTGCACGGATGTCGCCGCGGGCAGGGACAGCGTCGCGGCATCGGCCGGGAGCCCCACCAGCGCCCATCGACCGGCCCCGGCCGGGGTGCCGCCCGCCCGCGGCGCCGGCGCGATGGGTAGCCACCGCTCGACCAGGAGCTCGCCACTGCCCTGGTCCCGCGGCAGCGCGCCGGGGGACATTGGCCGGGTCGACAGGGCGTCGGCGGTCAGGGCGAGTCGGCCCGCGGTGTCGCGGGCGACGACGGCGAGCCCGCCGGGGGTGGGTGTCAGGCGCACGCGCAGCGTGCTGGCGCCGGTCGCGTGGCGGACGACACCGGTCCAGGCGAACGGGAGCTGGACCGCGTCCGGCCCCGCCGCGGTGTCCGCGGCGGTGGTGTCCGTGCCGGTGGTGTCCGTGGCCGCGATGTCCGTGTCCGGCGCCTCCGTGGCGACGGTGCCAGCTCCGGCGTCATCGGCGAGCAGGCCGAGCGCGATCGGGTGCAACGCGGCGTCGAGCAGCGCGGGGTGCAGGCCGTAGGCCGGTGTGTCCAACTGGTGCACCGCGGGCAGGACCACCTCGGCGAGGACGTCCGTCCCCGCGCGCCAGGCGGCCACCAGCCCCTGGAAGGCGGCCCCGTAGTCGTATCCGCGGGCGGCCAGGCGGCGGTACGGATCGGCCAGGTCGACGGGCCGCGCGCCGGGGGGCGGCCAGGCCGTCTGGGCACCGTCGGCCGGATCGCGATCGGCCGGATCGCGATCGGCGGGGTCGCGGACCGGCTCCACCACACCGCTGGCGTGATGTGACCAGGGCTCGCTGTCGGCGTCCTCCGGACGGGCGTACAGGTCGGCACTGCGCCGGGCGCTGTCGTCGCTCGGCCCCAGCACCACCCGGAGCAGGACCGCGCCGTCCTCGGGCAGGACGAGCGGGGCGGTGAGTGTCAGGTCGGCCACCCGGGCGCAGCCGGCCCGACGCCCGGCGGCGAGGACGAGATCGAGGATGGCGGTCCCGGGGAGCAGTGGGACGCCGTGCACCGCGTGGTCGGCGAGCCACGGCTGGGAACCCAGGGACAGTGTTCCGGTCAGCACCTGCCCGCCGGTGTCGGGAAGGTCGACGGCCGCGCCGAGCAGGGGATGGTCGATCGCCTGCAGGCCGACGGTGTCGAGGCGGCGGGCCGTGGCGGGCGCGGACAGCCAGTGCCGTCGGCGTTGGAAGGGATAGGTCGGCAGCTCGAGGTGCGGCGGGCGCGGATCGGCGGGGCGCGGCGCCAGCTCGACCGACAGGCCGCTGGCCCAGGCCTGGCCCAGGGCCGCCAGCAGCCGGGTCGGGTTGTGGCCGTCGCGGCGCAGGGTCGCCAGCGCCCGTGCCTGTCCGCCGTCGGGCGCTGCGGTGGCGAGGGTGTCCGTCATCGCCGAGACGAGCACGGGATGCGGGCTGACCTCGATGAACGTGGTGTGGCCGGCCGCGGCGAGCGCCCGGACGACCGGTTCGAGCAGGACCGGCTCGCGCAGATTGCGGTACCAGTAGTCCGCGTCCAGCCCGGCGGGGTCCAGCTCGCCGCCGGTCACGGTCGAGTGGAACGCCACCCCGCGCTCGGTCGCACGGCCCTGGACGCCGTCGAGCACCCGGCGCAGCTCCGGTTCGAGCACGTCGACGGCGGGGGAGTGCGAGGCGTAGTCGACGGGGATCGCACGGGCGTGCACACCGGCGGCCGCGCAGGCGGCAAGGAGCTCGTCGAGGGCGGTCCGTTCGCCCGACACGATCGTGGTCGCCGGGCCGTTGTGGGCGGCGATGCCGATCCGGCCCGTCCAGGGCGCGATGCGCTCGGTGGTCGCCTCGGCGTCCAGCGACAGGCTCACCATGCCCCCGCCACCCGCGATGGCGGCGAGCGTGCGGCTGCGCCGGGCCACGACGAGCGCGGCATCGTCGAGGCTCAGGCCGCCGGCGACGTGCAGGGCGGCGATCTCGCCCTGCGAGTGGCCGACGACCGCGTCGGGACGCACCCCACGTTCACGCCACAGCGCGGAGAGGGACACCATCATCGCGAACAGCGCGGGCTGGACCACGTCGACACGGTCGAGCAGGCGTGGATCCGCCCGGCCAAGCAGGACGTCGAGCAGCGGGACGTCCAGATGTGGCGCGAGCGCGTCCGCGCAGGTGGTGAGCTGGTCGCGGAACGCGGCCGAGACGTCGAACAGGTCCGCCGCCATCCCGGCCCACTGCGATCCCTGACCCGGGAAGACGAAGACGGTCCGCCCGGGTTCGGACACCGTGTCGCGCACGAGGGCGGCGGCGGGCCGGTCCTCGCCGAGCGCGGTGAGCGCGGCGGAGAACCCGGCGGGTGAGTCGGCGATCACGACCGCCCGGTGCGCCAGCGCGGCCCGTCGGGACAACGCGACGGCAGTCGCTGTCAGGCCGGGCGGGTCGGGGAGTCGGGCCAGGTGGTCGCGTAGCCGCAGCGCCATCTCCCGCAGGGCGGCGGGGTCGGCCGCGGACAGGGGCCAGGCGACGGGGTGTGCCGGTGGGGCCGCGGCTGGGGGAGCATCTCCGGTCCCAGTTCCGGTCCCGGTCGCGTCAGCGATCTCGTCCGTCGTCCGGGGCTGGGGGTGGTTCTCGTTCTCGTTCCCTGTTCTGTCGTCGTCGGTCTGGTTGTCGGTGCTGGTGGTGGGTGTGCTGGTGCTGGTGGGGGGTTCTTCGATGATGAGGTGGGCGTTGGTGCCGCTGATGCCGAAGGCGCTGATGGCGGCGCGGCGGGGGGTGT
>NZ_JCBATA010000126.1:0-5446 GCF_059816245.1 Frankia sp. RB5 | reverse complement strand
TGTAAGTCCGGCGGCGTCCTACTCTCCCACACGGTCCCCCATGCAGTACCATCGGCGCTGAAGAGCTTAGCTTCCGGGTTCGGAATGAGACCGGGCGTTTCCCCTTCGCCAAAACCACCGAAACATCTACAACCATACCACCAGCAGCAAGCCGGCCGCACAGTCAGAACCGCACAGTGGACGCGTAGCACCTTCGAAGACAAGCCCTCGGCCTATTAGTACCGGTCAGCTCCATGCGTCACCGCACTTCCACCTCCGGCCTATCAACCCGATCATCTAGTCGGGGGCCTTACCAGGCTACCCTGTGGGAGACCTCATCTCGAAGCAGGCTTCCCGCTTAGATGCTTTCAGCGGTTATCCCTTCCGAACGTAGCCAACCAGCCATGCCCTTGGCAGAACAACTGGCACACCAGAGGTTCGTCCGTCCCGGTCCTCTCGTACTAGGGACAGCCCTTCTCAAGTCTCCTGCGCGCGCGGCGGATAGGGACCGAACTGTCTCACGACGTTCTAAACCCAGCTCGCGTACCGCTTTAATGGGCGAACAGCCCAACCCTTGGGACCTACTCCAGCCCCAGGATGCGACGAGCCGACATCGAGGTGCCAAACCTTGCCGTCGATATGGACTCTTGGGCAAGATCAGCCTGTTATCCCCGGGGTACCTTTTATCCGTTGAGCGACGGCGCTTCCACAAGCCACCGCCGGATCACTAGTCCCTGCTTTCGCACCTGCTCGACATGTCTGTCTCACAGTCAAGCTCCCTTGTGCACTTGCACTCGACACCTGATTGCCAACCAGGCTGAGGGAACCTTTGGGCGCCTCCGTTACCCTTTAGGAGGCAACCGCCCCAGTTAAACTACCCACCAGACACTGTCCCTGATCCGGATCACGGACCCAGGTTAGACATCCAGTACGACCAGAGTGGTATTTCAACAATGACTCCACCAGAACTGGCGTCCCAGCTTCACAGTCTCCCACCTATCCTACACAAGCCGAACCGAACACCAATATCAAGCTATAGTAAAGGTCCCGGGGTCTTTCCGTCCTGCCGCGCGTAACGAGCATCTTTACTCGTAGTGCAATTTCGCCGAGTCTGTGGTTGAGACAGTGGGAAAGTCGTTACGCCATTCGTGCAGGTCGGAACTTACCCGACAAGGAATTTCGCTACCTTAGGATGGTTATAGTTACCACCGCCGTTTACTGGCGCTTAAGTTCTGAGCCTCGCCCCGAAGAGCTAACCCGTCCCCTTAACGTTCCAGCACCGGGCAGGCGTCACTCCGTATACATCGTCTTACGACTTAGCACGGAGCTATGTTTTTAGTAAACAGTC
Source organism: Frankia sp. RB5 (assembly GCF_059816245.1). Taxonomy (NCBI): domain Bacteria; kingdom Bacillati; phylum Actinomycetota; class Actinomycetes; order Frankiales; family Frankiaceae; genus Frankia; species Frankia sp. RB5. The sequence continues at coordinate 4,119 of NZ_JCBATA010000126.1, read as the reverse complement.
GCTTTCCCCTGGTCTCTGCGGCCACTCCCCGCTACGGAAGCAAGTCCCTACACGGAAAGCGGCCCCCCTTCTCCCGAAGTTACGGGGGCATTTTGCCGAGTTCCTTAACCACAGTTCACTCGCACGCCTTGGTATTCTCTACCTGACCACCTGTGTCGGTTTAGGGTACGGGCGGCCCTGACACTCGCTAGAGGCTTTTCTCGGCAGCATGGGATCATCCACTTCGCCACAATCGGCTCGGCATCAGGTCTCAGACACACAGAACGCGGATTTACCTACGCCCCGTCCTACACCCTTGCCCCAGGACAACCACCGCCTGGGCTGGACTACCCTCCTGCGTCACCCCATCGCTTGCCTACTACCAGCCAGGATCCCGACCTCACCTGCACATCCCCGAAAGGACACACACGATCGAACCGGTTAGCACAACCAGATTCAGCATTGGCGCGTCAGCGCCGGTACGGGAATATCAACCCGTTGTCCATCGACTACGCCTGTCGGCCTCGCCTTAGGTCCCGACTCACCCTGGGCGGAAAAGCCTGCCCCAGGAACCCTTGGTCATCCGGCGGACGGGATTCTCACCCGTCATTCGCTACTCATGCCTGCATTCTCACTCGTATGGCATCCACGGCTGGGTCACCCCGCCGCTTCACACGCCACACGACGCTCCCCTACCCACGCACACACCTGGACACCAAAGTGCCGGGTAACATGTGCATGCCGCAGCTTCGGCGGTGCGCTTGAGCCCCGCTACATTATCGGCGCGGAATCACTTGACCAGTGAGCTATTACGCACTCTTTCAAGGGTGGCTGCTTCTAAGCCAACCTCCTGGTTGTCTATGCGACTCCACATCCTTTTCCACTTAGCGCACGCTTAGGGGCCTTAGCTGGCGATCTGGGCTGTTTCCCTCTCGACTACGAAGCTTATCCCCCGCAGTCTCACTGCCGCACTTCACTTACCGGCATTCGGAGTTTGGCTGACTTCAGTAAGCTTGTGGGCCCCCTAGGCCATCCAGTGCTCTACCTCCGGCAAGAAACATGCGACGCTGCACCTAAATGCATTTCGGGGAGAACCAGCTATCACCGAGTTTGATTGGCCTTTCACCCCTACCCACAGCTCATCCCCCAGGTTTTCAACCCTGGTGGGTTCGGTCCTCCACACGGTCTTACCCGCGCTTCAACCTGGCCATGGGTAGATCACTCGGCTTCGGGTCTTGGACATGCGACTCAAACGCCCTCTTCGGACTCGCTTTCGCTACGGCTACCCCACACGGGTTAACCTCGCCACACATCGCAAACTCGCAGGCTCATTCTTCAAAAGGCACGCGGTCACCAGACCAAAGTCCAGCTCCCACGGATTGTAGGCACACGGTTTCAGGTACTATTTCACTCCCCTCCCGGGGTACTTTTCACCTTTCCCTCACGGTACTAGTCCGCTATCGGTCACCAGGAAGTATTTAGGCTTAGCGGGTGGTCCCGCCAGATTCACACGGAATTTCACGGGCTCCGTGCTACTTGGGAAAACATTCAGGAGAGACACTGTTTTCGGCTACAGGGCTGTTACCCTCTATGGCGGTCCATTCGCATGACCTTCGCCTAACAGAACCTTTTCTGACTCCTCGACAGTGCGGCAGCACCATCCGAACGCTCCCACAACCCCAACATCGCAACACCTGCCGGCTATCACACGACACTGGTTTAGCCTCATCCGCTTTCGCTCACCACTACTCGCGGAATCACTGTTGTTTTCTCTTCCTGCGGGTAATGAGATGTTTCACTTCCCCGCGTTCCCTCCACATGCCCTATGTGTTCAGGCATGGGTGACAGGATTTAAAGCCCTGCCGGGTTTCCCCATTCGGAAATCCTCGGATCACAGCTCGGTTGACAGCTCCCCGAGGCATATCGCAGCCTCCCACGTCCTTCATCGGCTCCTGGTGCCAAGGCATCCACCGTGCGCCCTTAATAACTTGGCCACAAAGATGCTCGCGTCCACTGTGCAGTTCTCAACGTACGGACGGCCACCAGCCGAACCAGCAGGACCCACCCCCACACCGGAAGACAGGTATCCCACCACAACTGGCCCGCACCACCACCCCCACCACCCACCCCACCAGCCCCGACCCCCACCAGGAGGACCCGAACCAGCAGAACAGACAGCAGAGGCAACGATCAAGGAAGTCCACCTGACTCCCTCAGGACCCAACAGCGTGCCACGAACACCACCCACCACACCCAGGCCCGTTCCACCCCACACAGTGGGAGTACTAGACACCCGGCCGCAGCCAGCAGCATCACATCGTCAGCGTTCCACCCATGAGCAACCAGACCGGCATGCACATCCAGCCCTGGCCCTGGACCAGCCCACCCCCAACAGGACAGACCAGCCAGACGCTCCTTAGAAAGGAGGTGATCCAGCCGCACCTTCCGGTACGGCTACCTTGTTACGACTTCGTCCCAATCGCCGGTCCCACCTTCGACGGCTCCCCCCACAAGGGTTAGGCCACCGGCTTCGGGTGTTACCGACTTTCGTGACGTGACGGGCGGTGTGTACAAGGCCCGGGAACGTATTCACCGCAGCATTGCTGATCTGCGATTACTAGCGACTCCGACTTCACGGGGTCGAGTTGCAGACCCCGATCCGAACTGAGACCGGCTTTTTGGGATTCGCTCCACCTCACGGCATCGCAGCCCTTTGTACCGGCCATTGTAGCATGTGTGCAGCCCAGGACGTAAGGGGCATGATGACTTGACGTCATCCCCACCTTCCTCCGAGTTGACCCCGGCAGTCTCCTATGAGTCCCCGACACGACTCGCTGGCAACATAGGACGAGGGTTGCGCTCGTTGCGGGACTTAACCCAACATCTCACGACACGAGCTGACGACAGCCATGCACCACCTGTGCAGGACCCTTACGGACCCCCCATCTCTGGAGGATTTCCCTGCATGTCAAACCCTGGTAAGGTTCTTCGCGTTGCATCGAATTAAGCCACATGCTCCGCCGCTTGTGCGGGCCCCCGTCAATTCCTTTGAGTTTTAGCCTTGCGGCCGTACTCCCCAGGCGGGGCGCTTAATGCGTTAGCTGCGGCACGGAGGCCGTGGAAGGTCCCCCACACCTAGCGCCCAACGTTTACGGCGTGGACTACCAGGGTATCTAATCCTGTTCGCTCCCCACGCTTTCGCTCCTTAGCGTCAGTTCCGGCCCAGAGACCCGCCTTCGCCACCGGTGTTCCTCCTGATATCTGCGCATTTCACCGCTACACCAGGAATTCCAGTCTCCCCTGCCGGACTCTAGCCTGCCCGTATCGACTGCAGGCCCGGGGTTGAGCCCCGGGTTTTCACAGCCGACGCGACAGGCCGCCTACGAGCTCTTTACGCCCAATAATTCCGGACAACGCTTGCACCCTACGTATTACCGCGGCTGCTGGCACGTAGTTGGCCGGTGCTTCTTCTGCAGGTACCGTCACTCACGCTTCGTCCCTGCTGAAAGAGGTTTACAACCCGAAGGCCGTCATCCCCCACGCGGCGTCGCTGCGTCAGGCTTTCGCCCATTGCGCAATATTCCCCACTGCTGCCTCCCGTAGGAGTCTGGGCCGTGTCTCAGTCCCAGTGTGGCCGGTCGCCCTCTCAGGCCGGCTACCCGTCGTCGCCTTGGTAGGCCATCACCCCACCAACAAGCTGATAGGCCGCGGGCCCATCCCGATCCGATAAATCTTTCCACACCACCAGATGCCCGGCAATGTCATATCCGGCATTAGCCCCGGTTTCCCGAGGTTATTCCAGAGATCGGGGCAGGTTGCCCACGTGTTACTCACCCGTTCGCCGCTAGAAGCCGAAGCTCCCCGCTCGACTTGCATGTGTTAAGCACGCCGCCAGCGTTCGTCCTGAGCCAGGATCAAACTCTCCATCAATGAATGAAGAACCCGGAAAAACCGGGAAAGACCCCAACATCAACACCGCGAAACCGCGATGCTGTACTTGAGTCCAAAGGAATCCCTCACAACCCGACCAGCCACACCCCCACATCCAGCAGGGACACAACCAGACAGACCATGAACGAGGGATAAAACATATTTGGCACTGACAATCGGCACGCTGTTGAGTTCTCAAGGAGCAGGCGC
>NZ_JCBATA010000125.1:0-5597 GCF_059816245.1 Frankia sp. RB5 | reverse complement strand
GTTCGCGTCGGGGGCGCGGTAGGCACGGCCGCCGCCGGCGTCGGCCAGCCGCTGCAGTGAGGTCATGTCCGCGGCCGGGTCGCAGGCGATGATGATGAGCTGGACGGGGTGGCGCGGATCGAACGCCTCAGGCCTGGCGCTGGCCGCCCGGGCCTGTCTTCCGCACATGGGGTTTTGATGCGACGACCAGCCGCCCGACGCAGCCGCGGCGCCCGCCAGGGCGAACGTTGAGTGCGTTCTCCCTACGAGACCGCGGCAGGACAGAGGTGTTGATATCAGCCCGTAGGGTGGCCAGGCGACGACAAGATTGATCTCCACTGTTGATCATCTCGATCGGGTAAATGGAGGTGTGCTGGCGCTGCCGGGACACCACGCGTGTTCGGGCGGGTCAGCGACAGACGGCGTTTTCGGCGGTGGTGGCGAGGATGCGGGCGACGTCGTCGACGGGGAGGCCGCGGCCGGTGTAGAGCTGGTCGAAGGCGTCGAAGCTGGTGATCAGGTACAGGATGTGGGCGGCGTCGGCGGCGGACACGTCGGGGCGCAGGAGGTCCTGCTCGGCGAGCCGGCTCGCCAGGTAGGCCATCCCGCCGGCGCGGCGCTGCTCGCCGCGGTGCACCGCGCCGCCCGTGGCGTCCGGGTCGAGGGCGCTGAAGGAGATGAGTGCCCGGTGCACGTCGCGGTCGACGGCGAAGGTCTCGGCGCCGGCGCGGATGCCGAGGCGGAGGTGCTCGCGGGCGTCCGGGTGGGCGACGGCGGCGACGACCCGCTCGAACCCGCCGCGATCCAGCAGGTCCTGGGCAACCGCGTCGAACAGCCCGGCCCGGGAGCCGAAGACCAGGTAGACGGTGGACCGGGCGACCCGGGCCTCGCGCGCGACCTCCTCCACGCTCACCGGCCGCGTCGGCGCGGCGCGCAGCCGGCCGTAGACCGCGTCGAGGATGCGCTGGCGGGTCTGCGCCGCCGACTCCGCGCGCAGCCGCTGCTCGTACCGCCGGGTCGCCATCGTCGGCCATCGTACATTTGAATGACACCCCGTCTCGCTGAAGACAGAGTGACTTGTGAAAGTCAGTATGTCCGACGAAACTTGGCGGGGCTCGCGGAGCGGATCGAGGCGGGCGGCGTCGACGTCGAGTGGCTGATGTGGGCGTGCGCGACCCTCGCCGACGCGGCGGCCGGCACCGCGCTGGCGGTCGGCTACCCGACGCGGGAGCAGAGCACGGTGCTCAAGCCCCACCAGGCCTGCCTGCGTCCCACAGGACCATCTCGAACCGGTCCTGCTGGAGCATCTGCGTTCCCTGCCGGCCGCCGAGGTCCGGCTGGGCACCGAGGTGGTCGACGTCGTCGACGGGCCGGAGTCCGTGCTGATCACGCTGCGCGACACCACGACCGGCGCGACGAGCCTCGTCGAGGCGCGCCACGTCGTGGCCGCCGACGGGGCCCACAGCGCGACCCGGCGGGCCGTGGGCGTCGCGATGCACGGCCCCGACCGGCTCGAGGACGGCGCCAACGTGCTCTTCCACGCACCGCTGTGGGACCTGCTCGGCGAGCACCGCTACGGCATCTACGCCGCCGACGACGGCGAGCATCAGGGGATCTTCCTGCCGGCCGGCACCGGCGACCGGTGGCTGTTCGGGCTCGGAGCCTCCGCCCACCGAGGCGAGGCTGAGCAGTACACCCCACAGGGCCTGACACGGCTCCTGCGCGCCTGCTCCGGCGTCGCCGACCTGCCCGTGCGGCTGGAGCGGTTCGGGACGTTGGAGCACCGGCTCCACCATTCCGCCGCGGCCTGAGCCGCCCGGAGCGCCTCCGGACACCCGCGCCGCGCCCCGGCGCGGATCCTGGCCGTGGCCCTCGCCGGAATCGCGGGCAAAAGCCGGCCGGTCGGGATCCTGACCCCCGCATGGTTCGGCTCGGTCGCCGGTGTAGTTTCGCCTCGCGCCGCATTGCCCACCACGGCACGGCGCTCCGCGCATAACCGGACTTTCTGATAATTCAGGAGTCCCGGTGTGACCTGCGCGCGACACCTCGTCGAGAGAATTCCGGGAAAGGTGCTGTGATACGCTCTTCTTCGGGTCGGATCGCTCCGGGTCCGGAAAGCCGCGATGCGGATGGCGGCGACGTTCCCGTTCAGCCGCTCACGCCGATGGACGCGCTTCTTCTCGGATACCAGCAGGCATTTCCGGCGGCGCCGTTCGCGGTCGGTTTCCTGCTGGACGCCGACGGAACCGTGCCGTGCGTCCAGGACCTGCGGGCGCTCGTCGCGGACCGCGCCCGCGACCATACCCCGCTGACGCATCGCCTCGCCTCGGGCAGGTGGGGCCGGCCGTACTGGGTGGTCGACGCCGACTTCAGCGTGGACCGGCACGTGCACGAGCGCCGACTCCCGGCGGGATCGGGGCTCGCCGGCCTGCGTAGGGCGGTGGAACGGCTGTCCGCGGCCGAGATCCCCCTGAACGCTCCGCCGTGGCAGCTCTGGCTGCTCCACGGCCACCGCCCCGGCGGCATCACGCTGCTGTTGCGCGCCAGCCACGTGTGGATGGACGGGACGGCCCTGAACCTGCTGCTGGGCAGGATGTTCGGCCTGCCCGGCCGGCAGCCGGAGCCCATGCCCGCGCGGCGCGTGGTACCAGAGCGGCGGCCCGGCCCCCGAGCCGTCGGCAGGGCCGCCGCGCACACGCTCGGCTGGTGTACCCGGACGACCACGATCGGTTCGCTGACGGCGACCCCCACGGGACGTCCGCGGCACACCTGGCTGGACGTGGACCTGGGTTGGCTGCGGGCGATCAGCCGCGCCTACGAGGTGACCGTGAACGACATCTTCCTCGCCGCGCTCACCGGCGCCCTGCGTGCCTGGTCACCCGCTGGCACCCCTGGACGCGGCCGGCGCGGGGAGCATCGCGGGCAGCTGTACGCCGCGATGCCGGTCAGCACCCGCACGGCAGCCGAGCGGGAGCTCGGTGGTAACCGCCTGACCACCGTGCGCCTCGCGCTGCCGCATGGGGAGCCCTCCGCACGCCGGCGGGTGGAGGCCATCCGCCGGCAGACCGACCGGCACAAGCGGCGCGGAACGCCGGGCGTCGCGGAGCGCCTGTTTCTGTGGGCCACCCCGGCGCCGTTGCGGCCGGCCGTGATGTCCGCGGAGATCATGTCGCGCGTCTTCGCGCTGACCGCGTCCAACCCACGCGGTTTGGTCGGCCCGATGGCTGTTCTCGGCCGGCCGGTCACCGCCGCTGTGCCCCTGCCCGCGCTGCCCGGCAACCAGCGCATGGCGGTCATGCTCGGTGGCCTGGACGGACGAGCCTGTATCGGATTCACGATGGACGGGTCGGTCCGGGACTGCGAGCGGGTGCCGGAACTCGTCGACGCCGAGTTGCGGGTGCTTGCGACGGAGGCAGGTCTCGGCCACGGCCCGACTCCGACCGAGATCGGGACCGGGACCACACTGTCGGCCCCGCGGCGCCCGCTCGCCACGACCGGTGGTTGACGTCCTCCCCCCTGAAAGCGGGGGGATTCCAACTCCTACACACCCACCAGGGGGGTGCGCAGTGTTGAGGTTCGCGGTTCACGGGCACCGGCAACCCGGCGCCTCCCCGCGCAGTCACCGCACGTCCTGCGGCGATATTGCATGCTGCGTTCACGTCCGCGTTGGCCGTGTGCCCGCAGGTGACACACCGGAACCGAGATTGGCTCTCTCTCGACTCCGACGCCACATGCCCGCAGGCCGAACAACGCTGACTCGTAAAAGCGGCCGGGATCTTCTCGACCCGGCCGGGGGCTTTCTGCTCCAGACGGGCGACGAGCTGTCCCCAGCCGTTGGCGAGGATGCCCCGGTTCAGCCCGGCTTTCTGCCGCACGTTCCGGCCCGGCGCTTCGACGGTGCCCCGCGCGGAGCGGGTCATCTGGCCGATACGCAGGTCTTCGACGCGGATCAGGTCGTACCGGCGGGCGAGATTGGTGGAGGTCTTCTCCACCCAGTCTTTCCGCCGGTCGGATTCCCGGGCCTTCACTCGCGCGATCCGGGCTTTCAGCCGGCCGCGCCGGTTGCTGCCCCGCTTGGCCCGCGCGAGCCGCTGTTGCAGCCGTCGCAGCCGCACAACCTCGACAGGTCGCAGCCCGGGGCATCGCAGCAGCTCACCCGTACTGAGTGCCGCCGACGCGGACACACCCCGGTCGACGCCGACGACCTCACCCGTGCCCGGCGCGCGGATCGGTTCGGGTACGGCGGCGAACGCAACATGCCAGCGGCCCGCCCGATCACGAGTCACCCGGTAGGAGCGCGCGTCCGGAACCGTCCGGCTGCGGCGGAATCGTACCCAGCCTACTTTCGGGATTCGTACCTCGGACCAGCGGCGGTTGATCTGCCGCACATTCGAGGGCTTCACCGCGACGATCCGGAAACCATCGCCTCGGCCGCGTTTCCGGAAGCCAGGTTTCCGGTGGGAGCCGCGGAAGAAGTTGGCCATGGCGGTGGAGAAGTCCCGCAACGCCTGCTGCTGCACGACGATGCTGCCCGCAGCGAGCCAGTCGAAGGCGCGGCGGGCTTCGGTCAACTGCCGGTTCTGCTCCGCATAGCCAGGTGCCGGTCCGCGGCGCGGGTTCCACCAGGATTGCTGTTCCACGGCGAGGTTCCACGCGTACCGTGCGTGCCCGCAATGCTCGGCCATCACCATCGCCTGATCTGCGGTCGGGTAAAGCCGGTAGCGGGGCATGCGCTCATTCTACAAAAGGGATATCCACCTGTGGCCAACAATAGGCGCCGTTTCCTCCCCGGCCTGAAGGCCGGGGCATCCACGGCGCAAGTCCGGTGACCTCGGGAACCCTTCTATTAGCGCTCAGGTGAGAAGGGTGTGCAGCGACACCGGGGTGAGGCCGGCGGTGCGCAGGTTGGCGACGATGCGGGGGAACGCGCTCACGGTGCCCGGGTAGCCGAAGTGCATGCTGACGATCGAGCCCGGCTGGACGCCGGCCCGGACCCGCGCGACGACCGCGTCGGCGCCGGGTGAGGTGTAGTCGAGCGGGTCGACGTCGAAGTCGACGACGGTGCGATAGCCGGCCGCGCCCGCCTCGGTGAGGATCAGCGGGGTCGCGGTGCTCGTACCGGACGGCCGGAAGTACCTACCCTGGGTCGGGGCCAGCCGGGCGAGGACGTCCCGACAGGCCGTGATCTCGGTGGCGACGGCGGGCGCCGGGAGCGCGGTCAGCGTCGGGTGGGTGTAGGTGTGGTTGGCGAGCTCGTTGCCGGGGGCGAGGATCGTCGGGACGAGGTCGCGGTACTCGTCCAGCCACTGCCCGACGGCGAACACGGTGATCGGCGCGGCGAGCCGGGCGGCGTCACCGAGCAGCTGGCGGGCGAGGTCCAGATCCTGCCCGGCCTCGTGCGGTCCCAGATGGAAGGTGAGCGCGACCCGCGCCCGGTCCCGCGGGCCGTGCGCGACCGCCGTCGCGGGGCCGCCGGGCAGCAGCTGCGGGGCGTCCACGTGCACCCTGTCGGGCTTCCCGGCGGACGCCTCCTCGGCGGCCTCCCGCAACACGCTTTCGCGCCGTCCCCACAGGTGGACGTCCGCGCCGTGCGCGACGAGATGACCGGCGAGGCCCCG
>NZ_JCBATA010000124.1:0-5994 GCF_059816245.1 Frankia sp. RB5 | reverse complement strand
TACGCGACTTCAGCGCGGGAGCGCCGGTCGACCTCGTGTACTTCTGGGCCGCGCTGCCCGGCATGCCTGCCGAACGGGTGGCGGCCAACGTGCGCACCATCGCCGAGGACCTCGCGCCACTGCTGCGCGACCTCGACCCAGCGTCGCTGAGCCCGGCCACCCCCGCGGCCGAGAAGGAGAACCTCTGATGGCGACAGGGTCGGGACCGGCGACCGAGCGGCTCACGGACAGCGGTCGGCTCACGGGCAAGGTCGCGCTGGTCACCGGTGCCGGCCAGGGGATCGGGCGGGGCATCGCGCTGGCGCTGGCCCGGGAGGGCGCGGCGGTCGCGCTGGCCGGGCGGACGGTCGCCAAGTGCGAGGCCGTCGTCGCCGAGATCGACGCGTTCGGCGGACGCGCCCTCGCGCTGGCCTGCGACGCGAGTGAGCGCGCCCAGGTCGACGCGGCCGTCGGGGCGGCGGTGTCCGCGTTCGGCGGCCTCGACGCGCTGGTCAACAACGCCGCCACGTCGGTCCAGGGCCCGCTGGCGGAGCTGACCGAGGCCGACGTCGACGACTGCTGGCGCAACGGGGCGCTGGCCACGTTCCACGGGATGCAGGCGGCGCTGCCGCACCTGCGGGCGCGCGGCGGCGGGTCGATCGTGAACTTCGGCTCGAACACCGCCATCACCGGCGTCAGCACCTTCGGCGCCTACGCGATGGCCAAGGAGGCGATCCGCGGGCTGTCGCGGGTCGCGGCCCGCGAGTGGGGCCGTTACAACATCCGGGTCAACGTAGTGGTGCCCAACGCGCTGTCACCGAGCGCCGAGACCTTCGCGCGGGAGCATCCGGACCACTTCGCCCGCATGCAGCAGGCGCTCACGCTGCGCCGCGTCGGCGACCCGGAGGCGGACATCGGCCGCGCGGTCGTCGCACTCGTCAGCGACGACCTCGCCTACCTGACCGCGGACACGCTGATGCTCACCGGCGGAGGGATCTGACCCGATGACGACGGCACACGAGCCCCCGAACCCCCCGGGCCCGGCACGCGGTGACGCAGCGGGCGACCTCGCCACCCGGCTGGCCCGCGTCGAGGCCCGCCAGGAGATCGGGCAGCTGCCGATCCGCTACGCGATCGCGGTCGACTCCCGCGACCTCGACACGTGGACGAGCCTGTTCGTCCCCGACGTCCGCATGGGCCGGCACGGCCAGGGACGCGAGATCCTGCGGTCCTTCATCGAGCCTCAGGTCCGCTGGTTCTACCGGTCCATCCACCAGATCTGCGGTCACCGCGTCGTCCTCGGCCCCGACGAACCGGACGGCACGGGCCCGACGACGGCGACGGGCAGCGTGTACTGCCGCGCCGAGCACGAGGTGGGCGAGCGCTGGATCGTGATGGCCATCCGCTACGACGACGCCTACCGCCGGGTCGACGGCGAGTGGCTCTTCGAGCGCCGGCAGGAACATCACTGGTACGCCGCCGACCTCACCGAACATCCACAGGCCGTCGGCTTCGACAGCTGGGGCACCTCGCCGGGGCGCCCGGCGTTACCCGCGCTCGACCCGTCGTGGGCGCCGTTCTGGTCCGGAACCGACGTCGGTTCCGTGACCTCTGCGCCCACCGGCGGGACCGCGCCGGTGTAGGGAGCTCCCACCCCAGCACGAGACATCGCCGGAAGGAACGGATCACATGGCAACGGAGAGGTTCACCGGAAAGGTCGCCGTGGTCACCGGCGCCGGCTCGGGCATCGGGCGGGCATCGGCGGCGCGGCTGGCGGCCGAGGGCGCGCTGGTCGTGGTGAACGACCTGCGGGCGGAGCCGGCGGCCGAGACGGTCCGGCTCATCGTCGACGGCGGGGGGTCCGCCGAGGCGGTCCCGGGTGACGTGCTCGAGCCCGGTTTCGTCGACCGCCTGCTCGACGGCGTCGCCGAGCGTCACGGCCGCCTCGACATCCTGCACAACAACGTCGGTTTCGGCGGCCGGGCGGCGATCACCGAGGTCGACGACGCGACCTGGGCCCGCGGCATCGACGGCAACCTCGGCGCGACGTTCCGCGGGATCCGCGCGGCGCTACGGATCATGGGCTCGCGGGGCGGCGGCACGGTGGTGAACACCGCCTCGATGGCCGGCACCGGCAAGGTCGTCGGCACGACGCCGTACTACGGCACCGCGAAGGCGGCGGTCATCCACCTCACCCAGGAGGCCGCCGTCGAGGGCGGGCCGCTGGGCATCCGGGTGAACGCGGTGGTGCCCGGCTCGGTGCGCACACCCGCCTTCGAGGCGTACCTGGCGGGCGAGGGCCGGCTGGAGCGCTACGCCGCACAGCTGCCGCTGCCCCGGGTGGCCGAGCCGGCCGACATCGCCGCCGCGGTCGCCTTCCTCGCCTCGGACGACGCGGCCGCGATCACCGGCATCGCACTGCCGGTGGACAGCGGCCTGAGCGCCGTCCTCTACCAGCCCGCCCTCGGCTGACGGCCCACCTGACGGCTGACGCCGGCGGCCAGCGGCTCAGCCGGTGGCCGGCGGCGTCGACCAGGGGGCGTTCGGCCGCTCGCCGGCGATGTTGAGGCTGACGTGGCCGGTGGCGACCAGCCGGTCCGTCTGCGCGTCGACGATGGTGACGTCGGCGAAGTTGACGGCGCGGCCGCGCCGGGTGGCGTGGCCGCGGGCCCGCAGGCCGGCCCCGCGGCCCGCGTTCAGGTACTGGATGGACATCGAGATGGTGGTCAGCCGGCTGCCCTTGCTGAAGTCGTGCCCGGCGATCACCGCGCCGCCGCCGCAGGTGTCCAGCAGGGAGGCGATCACCCCGCCGTGGAAGATCCCGTCATGCGCGGACAGGCCCTCGGAGTAGGGCAGGAAGAACTCGACGCCGTCCGGCTCCCACCGGTCGATCCGCAGCCCGCAGTGCCGGTTGAAGGCGACGCCCTTCTCCCAGTGCTCCCGGAACCACTCCCGACGAAACCGCTGTTCGTCCTCGCTCAGGCCCACGGCCCCTCCGCTCGCTGCTCGGGACGGCGCTGCCGGCGCCGTCGGCATCACTCTGCCGGACACGAGGACCCACCGGTCAACCGTTACCGCGCGGACCAGCGGATCGGACGGGGGGGCTGGCCAACCACTAACTCTTCTATCAATATGACTGATATCACCATTTGACATGGAGTCGGCCGCCGCGGCCGGACGTCCGGCGGAGCCTCGTGGACCGCGACGCGGGACCCTTATAGCTATATGATTTAACCTCTACAGCCTGGAGGCTCCCATGAGCATCGCCGATCTTCGGCTCTTCGACTGCGACACCCACTGCTACGAGCCCCGGGATGCCGTCACCCGCTACCTGCCGTCGAAGTGGGCCGACCAGGCCGTGCGGCCGGTGCGCATGCCGGACGGCTCGGAGCGGATCCTGGCGGCCGACCGGATCGCGGTGTTCAACTCGGAGCAGGGCCTCGGGTTCGACCTGGCGTACAAGCCGGGCTCGCTCAAGGAGATGCTGCGCCAGATGGGGTCCGGCAACCCGGACGAGACCTACCAGCCCGAGCCGATGCGGCCCGAGTACCAGAACCGCGACGCTCGGCTGCGGCTGATGGACGAGCAGGGCCTGGAGCGCGCGGTCCTGTTCCCGTCCGCGATCGCGCTGTCGATCGAGAACTACGTCAAGGACACCGCGGCCGCCTACGCGAACGTCCACGCGTTCAACCAGTGGTTCGACGAGGACTGGGGGTTCAACCGGGACGGCCGGCTGTTCGCCCCGGCTCTGCTCTCCCTGCGCGATCTCGACCTCGCCGTCGAGGAGCTGGAGTTCGTCCTCGACCGCGGCGCGAAGATCGTGCTGCTGCCGACCGGACCGGCGAACGGCCGCTCGCCCGGCGACCCGTACTTCGACCCGATCTGGTCGCGGCTCAACGAGGCCGGCGTGACGGTCGCCTTCCACATCATGGAGAACTGGTACAACGAGAACATCGGGCCGGCCTGGGGGCACAGCGGCGCGCCGGGCTCGTGGCACATGTCCGCCTGGTCGTGGAACAACCTCTACGGCGACCGCCCGATCATGGACACGCTGTCCGCGCTGATCTTCGACAACATCTTCGGCCGGTTCCCGAACCTGAACGTGCTGGTCGCGGAGTTCGGCGCGTCCTGGGTGCCGAACTTCATCAGCCACATGGACAAGAGCCGCGGCATGGGCCGCAACGGCCCGTGGATCGGCGGGAAGCTCACCGAGCGGCCCAGCGCGATCTTCCGCCGGCACGTCCGGGTCGCGCCGTACCCCGAGGACGACATCATCAAGATCGTCCGCGACCTGCCCGACGTCGACTGCCTCGTCATGGGCTCGGACTTCCCGCACGCCGAGGGCCTGGCCGTGCCGCGCGACTTCGGCAAGCTGCTCGACGGGCTGTCCGAGGAGGACCAGGTCAAGATCCTGCGCGGCAACGCCGCCAAGCTGTTCGAGACCGTCTGACCATGCCTGCCTACCCGCCCGGCCGGCCGGGAAGGAGCACCGGATGAGCGGACCGAGCGTCTCGCCGTTCGAGCTACGCGTGACCGACGAGCAGATCGCCGACGTGCGCGCCCGGCTGGACCGGACCCGCTGGCCCGACCAGCTCCCCGGCGTCGGATGGGACTACGGGACCGACCTCGCCGCCCTGGTCGAGCTGTGCCGGTACTGGAAGGACGACTTCGACTGGTCGCGCTTCCAGGACCGGGCCAACGCCCATCCGCAGCTCGTCACCGAGATCGACGGGCAGCGGGTGCACGCCATCCACGCCCGCTCGCCCGAGCCGGGCGCGCGGCCGCTGCTGCTCACCCATGGCTGGCCGGGCTCGGTCGCGGAGTTCTGGGAGGTCGTCGGGCCGCTGACCGACCCGGCACGCCACGGCGGCGATCCGGCCGACGCGTTCCACGTCGTCGTGCCGTCGCTGCCCGGCTACGGCTTCTCCGGCCCGACGACGGCCACTGGCTGGGACGTGCCACGGGTCGCCGCCGCCTTCCTGCGGCTCATGACCATCCTGGGCTACGACCGCTTCTTCGCCCAGGGCGGCGACTGGGGCAGCCGGGTGAGCGTGACCCTCGCCGGGCTGACCCCCGAACGGGTCGCGGCGCTGCACCTCAACCTGCTCCCGGTCTCGGCGCCCGACCGGGCGAACCCCACCGCCGGCCTCGACGCCGACGACCTGGCCCTGGTCGCCGCGAACAAGCAGCTCAACCGGCACGAGACCGCCTACCAGCGGATCCAGAGCACGAAGCCGCAGACGCTCGCCTATGGCCTCGCGGACTCTCCCGCCGGCCTCGCCGGCTGGATCCTGGAGAAGTTCCACGGCTGGAGCCACCTCGACGCGAAGGGCGAGATCCAGATCAGCCAGGACCGGCTGCTCGACAACATCTCGATCTACTGGCTGACCGGGACCATCAACTCCTCCACGCGGCTCTACTACGAGTCGGTCGGGCCGGGCCGGTTCGCGCCGCTGCCGCCGCTGGCCGTCCCGCTCGGACACACCGTGTTCCCCGGCGAGCCGTTCCGGCCTCCGCGGGCCTGGGCCGAGGCGGCGTACCCGACGCTGTGCCACTGGTCGCAGGCCGCCCGCGGCGGCCATTTCGCCGCGCTCGAGGAGCCGGGGCTGTTCACCGACGAGGTCCGCACCTTCTTCCGGACCCAGCGAATCCGACCGACCTGACCCGCCCGTCGGGCCTCCTGGCCGAGGGCCGTCCGGCCCCCGTGTCCCGGCCGGCCCGGCGGCTCATGGCCGGCCCCCCTGCCCGGCGGCTCCTGCTCGGCCCGCCGCGGCGGCGCGGGGCTGCCGGGCCCGGCCGTCGAGGCCGGCTTCGATTGCGGGTCGGTCGGGTCCCGATTTACGTTTGCGCCGTATGCCGCGCCGTGTCCCCCGTGGAGCGCCGCGGCCTCGACCTATGGAGCGTGTGCGCGTTGAGAATCAGCGTCGAGCCGGAGCTCGAGGAGCTGCGATCCGCCGTTGACGCCCAGGCCTGCCGCGAGCTGGCGCCGCTGGCGGCGGGGCTCGACCGGGAGCA
>NZ_JCBATA010000123.1:0-6097 GCF_059816245.1 Frankia sp. RB5 | reverse complement strand
CCAGGCGCGCGGCCATCGCCTCGAACTTCCCAGCCCCCTCAACTGACACACCCCGACCCTACCGGCGTGATCACAGAACATCGCCAACATCCAAACAAGAAAACCAAGTTATTTAATTACGAATACTAACCAAAGATCAAAGCGGTACCTGACCAGTTACGCCGGAGTAAGAGGGCCGTGATCTATCTGCGGGTGTCGACCTTGAAGCAGGTGGGCCGCGACACCGACCCGGATGGCTACTCCCTGCCCGCCCAGCGTGAGGCCTGCGAACGCAAAGCCGCAAGCCTGGACGCCGAGGTAGTGGAAGTATTTGTTGACCGGGGTGAGTCCGCCAAGACAGCGGACCGGCCGGAATTCCAGCGGATGCTGAGCTTCGTGCGCGCGCAAGGCGACATTGACTATGTCATCCTCGATAAAGTCGACCGCTTCGCCCGAAACCGGCGGGACGACGCCAACATCATGTTCGAGCTGAAGTCCTCGGGCACGACGCTGGTGAGCGTCAAGGAAAATATTGACGAGACGCCAGCCGGGCAACTACTGCACGCCATCATGGCCGGGATCGCCGAGTTTTACTCCAAGAACCTGGCTACGGAGTCCATGAAAGGGATGGCTCAGAAGGCCAAGATGGGCGGAACGCCCGGTAAGGCCCCGGTGGGGTACCTCAACACGCGGCAGCGCATAGAGGGCCGGGAAGTTGCGATAGTCATTCTGGACCCAGACCGTGCTCCGCACATCCAATGGGCCTTCGAGATGTACGCCACGGGGGAGTGGACGATCCGCAGCCTCACGGACGAATTGGAGAGAAGAGGCCTGACCGCTGTCCCGAGCCGTAGCAGAGTTCCGAAGCCTCTTTCTCCCTCCATCGTGGCCCGGACGCTCAGCCACCGCTACTACCTTGGCAAGGTCATCTTCAAGGGCCAAGAGTACGAGGGGCGGCATCAACCCCTGGTATCGGAGGATCTGTTTACCCGTGTCCAGGAAGTCCTGCGGGCACACGACCAGTCCAGCGAGAAGCAGCGCATATACAACCATTACCTCAAGGGATCGGTATTTTGCGCGGCCTGCGGCAGCCGGTTGTGCATCACCAACGCCAAGGGGCAGTATATGTAATACTTCTGCCTGGGGCGGCACCAGCGCCGCACCAACTGCACCGCTCGGTACCGGCTGGTGGCAGAGGTGGAGGCGGCGGTGGAGCGCTACTACCGGGCGGTACGCATCCCGGACGAAGTTCAAGATCAGATACGAGAGGGTATCCGGGAAGAGGTTGGACCGCCAGCGTAGGCGGGCAACCCCGGAGATTGACCGGGCCAAGCGACGCGTCACCGAGTTGACCGACGAGCGGAAGCGGTTGGCCCGGGGCGTGGTGACTGGCTCCATCCCGGAGGACTTGGCCCATGAGGAACAGACCCGGATCACGGGGGAGCTGGCCTCAGCCAAGCGGGTCCTTGCGGCTTCCGAGACGATCTACGACCGGATCGAAGAGACCCTCACCCGGAGCTTGGCCCTCGTGGGGCAGGCAGCCGAGGTCTACGCCGCAGGTGGCCCCCAGATCCGGCGCATGAGTAACCAGTTCTTCTTCGAGAAGCTGCTGATTGATGATGTTGAGGACGACGAAGTGACGGTAGTCGCAGCTACCTTGCGTGATCCCTACGCCACGCTGGTAGCTACAGACTTTCAGCGCCGCATGATCCAAAACGCTCTGAACCCCGGCCAAGACCCCCGTGACGGCGGCCCTGGCGGGCCGACCCTCACGGTTGATCTTGGTCGGGGTTCGAATATGGACTATCTGGTACCCCGGGTGGGATTCGAACCCACACTGTCGGTGGTTTGAGCACCGTCTCTCTGCCGTTGGAGTACCGGGGCGGGCGGGTGGAGCGTCGTGCGGCGGGCTGGTGAGGCGCGGGCCGGCCGCGGGATCCCTGGAGATCATTCTGATCAATCGCGGCCGGAACGTCTCGCCCAAGACTCTATCCGGGTAGGGTGCGTTTCGACCTCCCGCCCTGCCCGTCCGCTGCGTCCAGGCCGGGTCGGACGTCACCCGACCGCCCGCCCGTCCTGCGAGACTGGTGTCATCCCGCCGAGACCAGGAGTATCCCTCGATGAGCCAACCCTCTTCGAACCCGCGTCGGGTCCTGATCGCCGAGGACGAAGCGCTGATCCGGCTCGACCTGCGGGAGATGCTCCAGGAAGAGGGCTACGAGGTCGTCGGGGAGGCCGGTGACGGCGAGATGGCCGTCAACCTTGCCGGCAAGCTGCGTCCGGACCTGTGCATCCTGGACGTGAAGATGCCCCGGATGGACGGCATCGAGGCCGGCGCCAAGATCGCCAAGGACCGCATCGCGCCGGTGGTGATCCTGACCGCGTTCAGCCAGCGGGAGCTGGTGGAGCGAGCTCGGGAGGCCGGCGCCATGGCGTACGTGGTCAAGCCGTTCCAGAAGAAGGACCTGCTTCCCACGATCGAGATGGCGATGAGCCGGTTCACGGAGATCGTGAGCCTGGAGGCCGAGGTCGAGGACCTGCAGGGCCGCCTGGAGGCTCGCAAGATCATCGAGCGGGCGAAGGGTGTGCTGCAGACCGAGCACGGCATGACCGAGCCGGACGCCTTCCGTTGGATCCAGCGGACCTCGATGAACCAGCGCCGCACCATGCGCGCCGTGGCCGAGGCCGTGCTGTCGGGCGAGGCCCTGCCAACCTCGTGACCAGCCCGACCCCGCCGGCTGTCGCCTGTGCGTCGGCGGCCGGGTGACCGGCGCGTCCCCGCACCCGGGCCCACCGCGGGACCCCGGAGCGCAACCCGATCCCGTCCCGAACGCCGGGCGCGCGCCGGAGTCGGACGCCGGCCAGGTCGCGCCCGCCGACACGACCGCGCCGGTGCGGGTGCCCACCAGCCGCGAGCGGGCGCTGCACCAGCTCGCGCCAGTGGGGCGACGGCTGGGCGGGTGGGTCCGCGGCCGCTGGCGGACCCGGCGCGGCCGGGTCGCGCTCGCCGCGATCGTCGCCCTGGTGCTCGCCGTGCCCTCGGCGCTGGGCCTCGTCCTCGCCACCACGCTCGGCGGCGGGGGCGGCGGTGCCGGGCAGACGCGGGTCGCCACCATCGGTGTCATGGCGCCGCTGTCCGGTGACCTGTCGTCCGACGGCGCAAGTGTGCGCAACGCGGTCGCGCTCGCGGTCGACGAGGCCAACGAGGACGGCGCGATCCCGGGCTGGCGGCTCGAACTGTCCAACCGGGACGACATGTCCCGTCCGGATGGCGGCGCCCAGGCCGCCGACGCCTTCGCGGCCAACGACCGGCTGATCGGTGTCGTCGGCCCGCTGAACTCCCTGGTCGCGCAGGTCGCGCTGCCGACGCTGGCCGCCGCGGGCATCCCCGTCGTGTCGCCGTCCACCGCCGACCCGGCCCTCACCGGCGTGGGCGCCCGCCCCCGCACCCGCCCCTACCCGACCTACTTCCGCCTCAGCGGCACCGACGAGCTGCAGGCACAGGTCGCCGCCGACTATGCCGTGCACACCCTCAACCGTCACCGCATCACCGTGGTCGACGGCGAGCCGCGCTACGGCACGACCCTCGGTGACCGGTTCGCCGTGCACGCCGCCGCGCTCGGCGCGTCGGTGACCTCCCTGTACCCCGAGCATGGTGACGGCGGTGACAGCGGCGACCTCGACGAGATCGTCGCCGCGCTCGACGGCGAGGCACCCGACCTCGTCTACGTCTCCACCGGCGCCTCCTTCGCCGGCAAGCTGCGCTCCCGCCTCGCCGACTCCGGCGCGTCCATCCAGATCCTGGGCTCGGACGCGTTGCTGGAGCCGCGCTACACCGACGAGACGCGCACCGCCGCCGACGGTGACCTCATCACCAGCCTGCTGACGCCGGCGACCCGCCTGCCCGCCGCCGGCGCGTTCGTCGCGGCCTACTCGGCCCGCTACGGCGGCCCCGCCGACGACGAGGGCGCCACCGCCCCGGCCACCCGCTCTCCGGACATGACCCCCTCCGCGGACGCGTTCCACTCCCATGCTCCGGACGCGTCGCGGGGTCCGGACGCGGCGCGTGCCTCGGGCCCCTCCCGAGCCATCGGGGCCGCGATGCCGGCCCATGGCGCCGGGCTGGTCCGCAGCGGGATGCCCGCGGCCCGGGCCGCGGTGGCCGCGCCGCCTGACCGTGACGACGTCGACGGCCCGGGCGGCGCGCGCACCCGGCAGGCGGCGCATGAAGCGGCCGAGGAACTGGCTCAGCGGCAGGCCGAGGCCATCCCGGCCGTCGCCGCCTATGCCTACGACGCGACCAGGGCGATCATCCGTGCCGCGGCGACCGTGCTGCCCGGCCGGATGGCCGTCGACGCCGCCGCCCGCCACGACATCGCCGCCGCGATCGGCCGCGGCACGTTCGCCGGCGTCACCGGCTCCGTCGCGTTCGACCGGTGGGGCGACACCCGGCGGCCCTCCGTCGAGCTCTACACCATCCTCGGTGGGCGTCTCGTCGCGCTGGCCACCCGCACCGGCTGACCGCGCCCGGCCGAGCTCCCACGCGGATGACCGCGAATGGCGCCGGTCGCGCGTCGCCACCAGGAACCGCGGAAAGCTACGACACGACTACCTGAAGCCATCGCCGCAGCCTCGCCTGGCCTAGATTTCGTCACGACAGGTTGTTGATCGCTTACCTAGGATTGCGACGATGGTGGTGACGATCTTCGGTGTTCCGGCTGCCGGCACCGGCGGCGTGCCGCCGCGGAAGGACGTGTGATGGGCGTTCCCGGGCGGCGTTTCGGGGTGTGGGGGATCGCGGGGGTGTTGGTCGCCACCGCGATCGCGGGGTGTGGCGGCAAGGCGGGTGACGACGGCCGCAAGGAGTTCGCCATCGGCTTCCAGGGGCCGCTGTCCGGCGACGACCAGCAGCTGGGCATCAACGCCTATGACGGGCTGCTGACGGCGGTCGACCTGGCGAACCGGCGGGCCACCCTGCCGTTCCGGCTGCGGATCATCGCCTCGGATGACCAGGGCCAGCCGGCGCAGGGCCCGGCCGCCGCCCAGAAGCTCATCGACAACCCGAGCGTGATCGGCGTCGTCGGACCGGTGTTCTCCGGGGCGACCAGGACGAGCGAGCCGCTCTACAGCCGGGCAGGCCTGCTCTCGGTCAGCCCGTCGGCGACCAGTCCGACGCTGACCGACCAGGGCTTCACCACGTTCTACCGGCTGATGGCACCCGACACCGTCCAGGGCGCCGCCGCCGCCGAGTACCTGGCCAAGGCGCTGCACGCGGACAGGGTGTACTCGCTGGACGACCGCAGTGAGTACGGCACCGGTCTGTCCGGTGCGCTGGAGGGCGCTCTGGACGATCACGGGGTCACGGTCATCCACGACGACCTCAGCCCGGCGAGGGACTACACCGCCCAGGCAGCGAAGATCATCGCCGCGCATCCGGACGCGCTCTACTATTCGGGGTACTACTCGGAGCTCGCCCCGCTCGCCCGGGCGCTGCGCAGCAAGGGCTACACCGGCAGGATCGTCAGCGGTGACGGGGCGAACGACGACCAGCTCATCCGCCAGGCCGGCATCGGCAACGCCGAGGGGATCCTGCTGACCTGCGCCTGCCGGGACGCGGGCAGCGACCCCGCGGCGACCGGTTTCGCCGCCGAGTACCGCTCGGTCAACAGCGGCATCCGGCCCGGCACCTACTCCGCCGAGGCGTACGACGCGGCGAACGCCATCATCGACGTGCTGCGCCGGCTCGGCACGGGCGCGACCCGCCGGGCGGTCGCGGCGGGCTTCGGCTCGGTGGACCTGCCCGGCGTGACCAAGCGGATCCGCTTCCGCCGGGGCGGCGACGTCGACAGCACCGCTGTCTACCTGTACGAGGTGCGTGGTGGTCACCGGGTCCTGCGCGGCCCGATCGACGCGCTCGTCAGGCCCTGACCAGCTCCCTCGGCCTGGGGGCGCCCCGGGGCGCCCCCCCCCCGGGGGGGGCGGAGGCCCCCCCGCTCGCCGGTGGGGGCGGGCGGGCCCTACCCCCCCCCCCGCCGGGGGGACACCCCCCGCCCCGGGGCCCCCCCCCCGGAGCGTAAGCCCCCCCCCCCCCACCGGGCCAGGCTCGCCCGCGGAGCCC
>NZ_JCBATA010000122.1:0-6343 GCF_059816245.1 Frankia sp. RB5 | reverse complement strand
CTTGCCCGCCGACGCAACCTCGGACGACGTCTCCGGCGGCGTCCGCGGCGGGGCGGCGGGCCCCCGTCCGCCGGCGGCGTGCACGCGGTGCTCGCCCGGCGCCGCGCGTGAACCGATGTCGGGTGTCATGCGCCGTCCTCTCTCGACCTGGGGACGTGTCCGGCGGGTACCCCCGGCGCCGATCCGGTGGCCGTCGGGGCCTCGCGGGCGGACGTGCCGGCGAGGCCCGTCTGGGCGGGCACCGGGAGCGGCAGGAGGAACGACAGCGGCGAGGGGTCGGCGGCCGGGGCCGGCTGGCGGTCCCAGGCGGCGATCGCCGCGTAGAAGGCGCGGGCCCGGGCCGCCGTCCGCTCGCCCCGGTAGTGCTCGGCGGCGGCGCGGTTGCGCGCGGACATCTCGGCGAGCGTGTCGGGGCTCGCCAGGACCTCGGTCATGCGCACGGCGAGCGCGACCGGATCGTCCGGTGCGACGAGATCCTGGGCGGCGAGCAGCTCCCCGATGCCGCCCACCGCGCTGGCGATCGCCGGCACCCCCCGGGCCATCGCCTCGATGAGCACCCTGGGCAGCCCCTCGGTCCGCGACGGCAGGACGAACAGGTCGGCGACGTCGAGCAGGGCCCGGATCTCGGCCCGGTTGAGGGTCGGCACGAAGATGACGATGTCGTCGAGGCCCTCGCGCCGGGCGGTGCGCACCAGCTCGTCGTGGTGGCGCCCGGAGCCGACGATGACCACGCGCAGCCGGTAGCCCCAGGAGTCGAGCAGGCCGGCGGCGCTCAGCAGGACGTCGTGGCCCTTGTAGCGGCGTTCCTGGGAGCCGATGGTCACCACCGTCGCGGGGATCGGCGGGCGGGTGGAGCCGGGGCGGGCGGCGGCGGTGAAGTCCGCCGGGCCGAGGCGGCCGTAGGCGTAGTCCGCGGTGATCGCGCCGGGGGCCGGCGGGTAGCGGCGCTGCAGCGTCTCGCGGGTCACGTAGCCCACCGCGCGGGCGCCGGCCGCGTACCGGCGCAGCCAGCGGCGGGCCGCCGGGCGGGCCCAGGGACCGAACATCCCGCCCGCGACGGCCTCGGCGTCACCGATGATCTCCAGCGCGTAGGGCAGGTGGCGGCGGCGCAGCTCGGCGACGAGCGCGGCACCGACGAGTCCCGGCATGACCGCCAGGTAGCGGGTGTCCACGATGTGCGGCGAGCGCCCGGGCCCGGTCGCCGGCGCGACGGCGGCATCCTCGGCGCTGCGGGGCGGCGCGGCACCGGCGGCCTTCGCGGACGGCCCGGCCTCCTCGGCGCTCGAGGACGGCGCGACACCAGCGGCATGCGAGGACGGCGCGACACCAGCGGCGCTCCGCTGGGACGGCACGCCACCGACGGCGCGCCCGCGTGGCGTCGCGGCCAGCAGAGGCCCCGCGTCGAGGCCGGCGGCGATCACTGCGCGTAGCGATCGGACGGTGCGGAGATAGCCGACCATGCCCTGGTAGGGCGGTACCGCCGCGACCCGTACCCGGTCCCCCTCGACCGGGAAGGACGCGCCGGCACGCGGCTCGGTGGACCCGGGCGCCGGCGCGGGCGTGACCCTGGCCAACACGACAACCTCCTGGAAGACGTCGAGGTAGGTGGCCCACTGCTGGTAGGCCTCGCCGGGCGTGCGGGCCATGACGGCGTCGTCCGTCCCTCGGTGGAACCGTGCCTCCGTCGCGACGACAACCCGCATGGCGCCCACCCTTCGCCGGTGATCCCTCCAGGACGAGCACAACTTACAGCCATCATCCGATTACATAGAGATACAGCACTCACGGAGAGTCCGGGCGCGATGGAGCGACATCCGGCCCCCCGGCCGCGATCGGGCGGGTGGGGCATGCCATCCCCACCCGCCCGTCCCGCGCCCGGCTGGGCGGTGTGAGCCGCCCACCCCGCGCCGGGCGCGGGATCCCGGAGGTCTCGGACCTACAGGAGTCCGTTCACCGCGAGGCACTTCGCCGGGTCCGGCGAGTCGGCGCAGAGCTGGCCCTCGTGCCCGGTCGTCGAGGCGCCCGCGTCATGCGGGTCGATCGGCGCCGACAGCGGGGCCGTTCCCTGGTCCGTCGCACTGATCGAGGCGCCCGCGATCCTGATCACGCTCCCCGCCGGCAGGACGCCGGCCACCTGGATCACGACCTCGAGGGCCCGCACCTCCACCGAGGTGGCCGTCTGGATCTGCCGGTTCAACACCACGTACCCCACCCCGGGCAACGGGACGAAGGTGTTGGGCGCCACGTTGTCCGGATAGGCCACCCCGCCCACCGTGAGGTTGGTGAACTGCGTCCCGGTCGTGTTCAACACGGCTGGCTGACCCGGGCTCTTCGCCGCGTTCACCTGCGAGGTTATGGCAGTGGCGCCAATCAGCCCGCCCAGGAGGTTCACGCCCGAGAGCGTGATCCTGGACGATCCGACCGACGGATTGCCCGGCACCGACGTCCCGGAGGCCGTGATGGAACCGGTGGTGAGGATGCCCGGCAGGTTGATGCCGGACAGGCTCGACTGCGAGTTACCCGAGGGGCAGGGGACACTCTGCCCGATCAGCGGTCCCACCGTCAGCGCACCGGCGGCGATCAGGTTGGAGTAGGCCACCCCGGTGAGGAACACCGGCGGCTTCGGCACGAACCCCGACTGGGTGGTTCCGATCCGCACGTCCCGACCGGCGTTCTCTCCGGCCGTGAGCCGGATGTGCGCACCGACCGTGCGGATGCCGTTCGGGACCGGCATCTGCTCGTTGAGCGTGATCGACCCGAGCATCGGGATCGGGACGACCGTGTTCGGCGCGATGCTGCCGAGCGGGATCGGGACACCGAGCACGCTGAGCGCCCCGAGCGAGACCGCGCCGCTCGTGAGCACGTTCGTCCCCGTGTTGACCGCGGTCGAGGTGACCCCGAGTCCGCTCAGGGTGACGAGGCCGCTGAGCAGGTTCATGCTCGACACCGTGCTGCGGGTCACCGCGACCTGGTTGTTGTTCGGCCCGGTCTCGGCGGTGGTGGCGGACTGGAACACCGAGGACGAGTTGATCAGGCCGGGGATGGTGACGACTCCCCCGTTGCTCGTCGACAGGCCCGGCAGTGTCGTGCAGGTGATGCTGGTGGGGAACGTCGGCCCCGAGGTCACGGTGCCGCCGTTGGACGCCAGCGTCCCGAAGGCGAACTGCTGGTAGGCCAGCGGGCTGGGGACGGCCTGCGCCGTCCCCGCCTCCACGCCGACCAGCGTGACCACGAGGAGGCCTCCGGACACGACGCCGACGGTGAGCCGGCGCAGTCCCACCCGGGACCCCACGCGGAACGATCTTCGCATCGACCCCTCCTCTCCGTAATTGAATAATTACTTTCAGTGATCAGCCTAGGAGGGATCCGCGCAATGACCTAACTACTGACAGGTAGATAGCTACGTTGAGTCACTTTCGGGCGTGTCGCCGTACGGGGCGGTCAGAGGGACTCCACGGCGAGTGCGACGCCTTCGCGCCGTGGCGACTGGGCCGGCACCCACGCCCGAGAGGTGCCGGCGTGTCCAGCCGGGTCGGGAGTGGGCGCGCCTGCGGCGGCCGGCCGGCGGGCGTCGTGCGGGCCGGGCAGCCAGCGCCGGGTGTCGAGGACGAGCCGAGCATGACGGGCGACCGCGTCCCGGTCGAAGGCGTCGTGGTCGACGAGCACGACGACGAGGTCCGCCGCCGCGAGCTCGGCCGGGGTCGGGTCGACGAGCATCAGTCGGGCGGGCAGGCGCGTCGGGTCGACGTGCGGGTCCGCGGCGCGCAGCTCGGCACCGAGGTCGGCCAGCAGTCCCGCGACCCGGGTCGCGGGCGCCTCCCGCGCGTCGCCGGTGTTCGCCTTGTAGGCGAGGCCGAGCAACAGGATGCGACTGCCGGCGACGGAGCGGTGCCGCGCGTTGAGCATCTCGGTGACCCGGCGCACGACATGGTCGGGCATGTGGTCGTTGATGTCGTTGGCCAGCTCCACGAACCGGAAGCTGCGCCCCAGGCTGCGCCGCACCCGCCAGGACAGATAGGACGGGTCGATCGGCAGGCAGTGGCCGCCCGCGCCCGGCCCGGGGGTGAAGCGCAGGTAACCGAAGGGCTTGGTCGACGCCGCGTCGATCGCCTCCCACACGTCGACCCCGAGCTCGTGAGCGAACATCGCCAGCTCGTTGACCAGCGCGATGTTGACGTGGCGGAACGTGTTCTCCAGCAGCTTGGTGAGCTCCGCGGTGCGGGTGGAGCCGACGGCGACGGTGCGCTCGACGAGGCTGTCGTAGAAGGCGGTGACCGCGGCGAGGGACCGCGGGCCGGTGCCGGAGACGACCTTGGGGGTGTTGACCAGGTTCCAGGTCCGGTTCCCGGGATCGATGCGCTCCGGGGAGTAGCCGAGGTGGAAGTCGACGCCGGGCCGCAGCCCGGACCCGGCCGTCAGCAGCGGGCCGAACAGCTCCTCGGTCGTTCCCGGATAGGTGGTCGACTCGAGGATGACGGTCGCGCCCAGCCGGATCAGCGGTGCCAGTCGCTCGGCGGCGTCGACGATGTAGGACAGGTCCGGCGCCCCCTCCCGCAGCGGGGTCGGCACCGACACGACCGCGACGTCGAAGCCCTCGGCGCGGGCGTAGTCGACGGTCGGCTCGTACCGCCCGCTGGCCAGCGCGCCGGCGAGCTCCGCGGACGGGACGTCCTCGACGTAGGAGTCGCCGGCGGCGAGCCGGGCGGCCCGGTCCGCGTCCACCTCCACGCCGATGACGTGCCAGCCGGTGGCCACGGCCCGCATCGCCACCGGAAGTCCGACGTAACCCTGCCCGATCACCACAAGCTTGTTCGATGACATGAACAGAGTGTTGCGTATTAACTACATAGAGCGACGTACCGGCGACGACGTGTCCTCGGCGGCGACCGCCGGGGCCGGGACCCTCGCGGGTGTGTCGGGGCGTTGCGCGGCGGGCACCACCACCCGGGCGAGGACCTGCGCGATCCGCCCGCCCGCCCGCCCATCCCACAGTGCGGGACGCCGCGGCGGCGGCGGGTGCTCCAGCGTGTCGAGGGCCGCGGTGACGACGACCCGCCGGTCCCGCCCGACGACCCGGTTCGTCCCCTCGGTGACGGTCAGTGGCCGCTCGGTGGTGTCCCGCAGCGTCAGGCACGGCACGCCGAGCACCGTCGTCTCCTCCTGGATGCCGCCGGAGTCGGTGAGCACGATCCGGGCGCCGGCCTGCAGCGCCAGCGAGTCGAGGTAGCCGACCGGGCCGATCACCCGCACGCTCGACGGCAGCCGGCCGGCCACCCGGGCGGCCGTGCGGGGATGGGCCGGGAAGATCAGCGGGCAGCTGGCGGCGATCTCGCTGAGGGCGCCGAGCAGGCCGTCGAGGGCGGCCGGGTCGTCGACGTTGGCCGGGCGGTGCAGGGTGACCAGACCGTAGTCACCGGGACGCCGGCCGAGCCCGGCGAGGACCGGGCGGGCGAGTGCCTCGTCGCGGCGGGCCAGCAGGGTGTCGACCATGACGTTGCCGACGAGGTGCACGTCGCGCGGCTCGGTGCCCTCGCGCAGCAGGTGCTCCACCGCGTCGGGAGAGGTGGCGAACAGGTCCGCGCAGAGCCGGTCGGCAACGATCCGGTTGATCTCCTCGGGCATGCCGCGGTCCCCGCTGCGCAGGCCCGCCTCGACGTGCGCGGCGCGCACCCCCGCCTTCGCCGCGACCAGCGCACAGGCCAGCGTGGAGTTGACGTCACCGAACACCACGACGACATCGGGTGCCAGCTCCGCCAGCAGCGGCTCGAACGCGGTCATCACCGCGGCGGTCTGCACCGCGTGCGACCCGGAGCCGGCCGCCAGGTGATGGTCGGGCACGCGCAGATCGAGGTCGGCGAAGAACACGCCGCTCATCGCCTCGTCGTAGTGCTGCCCGGTGTGGACGAGCGTGGTGCGCAGGCCCGCCGCCTCCAGCGCGTCGAGGACCGGCTTCGCCTTGACGAAGTTCGGCCGGGCGCCGGCGACGACGACCGCGTGGGCCGCCGCCCGCGGGCCGGTCATGGCCCCGGCGCGGCGCGGCGGACGTGCGGCAGGGCCACCCCGGGCCCCGCGGCCGGCGGCGGTGGCGCGCCGAGCAGTCCTTCCCGGGAGGCGGTCTCGGCCTCCGCGTCGAGGTCGGCGTCGACCATCATCGCGATCAGCTCCTCGAAGCCGACCTTCGGCTCCCAGCCGAGCACCTCCCGCGCCTTCGACGCATCCCCCACCAGCACATCCACCTCCGCCGGCCGGAAGAACCGCGGATCCTGCCTCACCAGCTCCGACCAGTCCGCGATCCCCACCCGGGCGAACGCCGCATCCAACAACTCCCGAATACTGTGCGTCT
>NZ_JCBATA010000121.1:0-6565 GCF_059816245.1 Frankia sp. RB5 | reverse complement strand
CACCGCCACCTTCGGGTTCGACTGCCCCCGAACCAGCCCGAACACCTCATAGCCCTTCGCGGTCAACAACTCACCCAGATACAACCCGTCCTGACCGGTAATCCCGGTAATCAGCGCACGCGGCACGTCGATCCTCCTGTAGACCACCCGGTACTGTGCGAAAGGTTAGCGTCAGGTAAACCGGGACGGTCAGCCGGGTCCCGCCGCCACCGCCGGCGCATCCGTGGGGGTACTCTGCGCGGTCGCCCGCGCGATCTGGACAAGCTGCGGAATGATCGCCTCGCCGACCAGCCGGGCGCCGCCATTGGAGATGTGCACCCCGTCGTCGTCGCGCAGCCGGACGCCGTCGATCTCGTCGACGTACTTGTTGCCGGGCGTGAGAATGGCGGCGAGGTCGATCACGGTCGTTCCCGGGTGACGCGCGGCGGCCAGGCGCAGCAGCTGGTTGAAGCGGATCGCACGTGCGGGCTTCGTCTCCGGGTAGATGCTGCCGTCCGAGGCCTCGGTCGGCTTGAAGATCGGCGCGGTCAGCAGCACGACCTTCGCGCCCCCGGCGCCGAGCGTGGTGATGGCGAGGTCGAGCTCGCGGCCCAGGTAGGCGTCGAAGTCGGGCTCGCCGACGTGGCTCCACCGCCCGTTGCGCAGCTGGTCCACGATCTCCCACCGGCCGACGAGCAGCATCGCCACCGATGGATGGACCTTGTTCACGCTGTCCGTGAACCGCTGCGGCCACTGCTCGCAGCCGTCGGTGGGCCGGATCACCTCGCCCCCGACGCGCCGCTGCATCCCGCGCGCGACACCGCAGCCCAGCTTGGAGTAGTCATGGATCTCCAGGCCCTGGGTGGCGGCCATCCTCGAGAAGTCGCTGAAACCGAGGGTGAGCGCGACCGAGTCGCCGCCGAGGATCACCTTCGTCGGCGCCCCCGTGCCGGGCCCCCCGGCCGCCGCCGGCTGCGGGGAGCTCGCCGCCCGCTGCGCCAGCGCCTCCAGCTGGGCCGGGGTGCGCACCGAGCCGCCGGCGCCGGTCGTGGCCACCAGGATCACCGCGAGCACGCCGCCGAGCGCCGCCGGCACCGTCAACCGGGGCTTGGGCAGCCGGATGCGACCCCGCCGGATCGGGTTCTCCACCAGGTGGAACGACGCGAGGGTGACGGCCAGCGTCGCCCCTAGCCGCAGCAGCAACAGCACCGGGCCGTTCGTGCCGGTCCGGGTGGCCGTCAGCGTGAGGAAGACCGGCCAGTGCCACAGGTAGAGGCCGTAGGAGATCGTGCCGATGAACGTGAACGGCCGCAGCGCCAGGAAGCGGGCGACCGGTCCCTTCGGCGACTCGACGAGCGATGCGACGAGCAGCATCACCAGGATGGCCACCCCGAGGAAACCGCCGAGGTACAGCGGTCGGCTCTGGCCGCTCACCGTCGTCCAGATCACCAGCAGCGCCACCGCCGACAGGCAGCCGAGAACCGACAGGACCGACCGGGCCCGCGCCGAGATCGGGTGCGTCCGCTGGCCCCGCCACACCGCCAGCGCCGCGCCGACCAGCAGCGCCTGGGACCGGCTGTCCGTGCCGTAGTAGATCCGCGACGGGTCGGTGCCGGTCAGCAGCAACGCGCCGCCGACCAGCGCGGACGTGAGCGCGCCGAGCACGGCGATGGTCAGCGCCAGCGACTGGGCCTTCTGGCGCTGACGACGCCACCGCGCCACCGTGCGGGCGCTGTGCCGCATCAGCAGGAACACGATCAGCGGCCACAGGACGTAGAACTGCTCCTCGACCGACAGCGACCAGGTGTGCAGCAGCGGCGACGGCGCGGCGAAGTGGTTGAAGTAGCTCTGGTCGGACAGCGCGAAGCGCCAGTTCGCCACGTAGAGCAGCGTCGAGAGCGCGTCGAGGCGCAGGGTTCCGACGTCGCCCGGGGCGGCGATCCAACGCGCGTACGCGGCCACGCCGACCAGCAGGACCAGCAGCGCCGGCATCAGCCGGCGGGACCGGCGGATCCAGAAACTCCTCAGGTCGATGCGCCGGGTGTTGCGGTACTCGGTGATCAGCAGGCCGGTGATGAGGAACCCGGACAGCACGAAGAACGTGTCGACGCCGAGCAGGCCGCCTGGCATCCACGAGACTCCGGCGTGGTACGCGATGACGGCCATGACGGCGAACGCGCGCAGCCCGTCGAGCGCGGGGGAGTGCCCCAGCGGGGCGAGCACGGGCCCGGTGGCGTCGAGGTCGTCCTCCGGCCTGGGGGCCCGCGACGGTGGGGCCGTCTGGACGCCGGATCCACGCCGTCCGGCCTGGGTGCGCTCGGCGTGGGCGTGGGCCGGGCGGGCGCGGTCGGGGCCGGCCCGGGCGGCCCGCGGGGCGGGGTGGGTCAGGCCGGGCAGCCGCAGGACGGCCGTGGCGTGCGGATCGTGCTCGGCCGGCCGATGATCACCGTGATGATCGTGGCCGGGTGCGGGTCGCAGCGGAGTCGCGACCCGGGAAGACCGCGGATCAGGACGCGGCTCCCGGGCGGCACGCGGACCGGGTCGCCGCTCCCCGGGAGCACGGCCCCGCTCGCGTCCGCCGTCTCGCTCGCGGCCTTCGCCCCAATCCAGGGAGTCGACGCGCTCCGGGGGGTGGTCCAGCCCATGGCGGCGGTCCCGCTCGTGGCGGCCGGCGGTCGACGCGCGGCGGGACCGGTCGACGCCGCGCGTGGCGATCGGGGTGGTGTCGGCTGGCGACTCGCCGCCCGCGCGCCGCGGCCGGTCACCTGACGCGAGCGGGACGGTGTCGGCGTCGTTGCTGGTCAGCCTGGTCCCTCCTCGTCGTCTGCGGACGGCGTCGCCTCAGTCAACCCCTCCGGCGGCCACAGCCGGAGGGATCCGCCTTCCTCGGGCCCGCGCCACGCGCGGCTGGCTCCGATCGCGTGCGGACACCCGACCGGCAAGGCTAATCGCAGCGCCTGCGGGCCGTGCACGCGCGGTGTGTCTGTACCTATACCGAGGGACGTCCGTAGTGTCGTGGATACGGCACCTTGATACTTTCCGCCCGTGTCAGAGTTCGCGGGGGGGTACCTACGTACCGTGGGGCCGGGACCGGCGTCATCGGGGGAGCGTGCGCCCGCGTCCGGCGGGCTCATCGCGGTGGCCGGCCATGGCCGCGGCCGGCTCACGAACACGCGCGAATGGCACTTCTGGCTCATCGGACTGTGCCTGGTTGGCCTGAGCGTGCGGCTCTGTTACCTGTTCGGGTGGCTCCACCCCGCGGCCGTCCAGGGTGACCCGCTCTACTACCACGAGGCCGCGAACCTGTTCGCCCGCGGCCGCGGCTGGCCGGACCCCTACATGCTGGACGTGTCCGGACGGTACGTGCCGGACGCGCAGCACCCGCCGCTGACCAGCGCGCTGCTGGCGATCCCGTCGCTGCTCGGCCTCACCGGCTTCCTGGCCCACCAGATGTTCTGCTGCCTGCTCGGGGTCGGCTCGATCGCGCTGGTGGCGTACGCCGGCCGGCGCATCGCCGGGCCCGCGACGGGACTCGTCGCCGCCGGCATCGCCGCCGTCTACCCCGGCATGTGGCTCAACGACCCCCTGGTCATGTCCGAGACCCCCGGGATCCTGACCTGTTCGTGGATCATCCTGGCCGCCTACCAGTTCGCCGACCGGCCCCGGGCCCGCGCGGCCGCCTGGCTGGGGCTGGCGCTCGCCGCCGTGATGCTCGCCCGCGCGGAGCTGGCCCTGCTCGCGCTGGTACTCGTCGTCCCGCTGGTCGCCCTGGCCCGGGGCGTCGGCTGGCGGCGGCGGATCGGTCTGCTGGCCCTCGCCGCGGCGACCTGCGTGCTGGCCGTCGCGCCGTGGTCCGCCTACAACCTCGACCGCTTCCGCGAACCCGAGTACCTGTCCACCGGCCTCGGCACGACTTTGGCGGTGACCCACTGCCCGGCCACCTACTCGGGCCGGTACCTGGGCTGGTGGTCGTTCGCCTGCGTACAGGCGCTGCCGGAGCCGCCCGAGGAGCGCTCCGAGCGGGACGCGTTCTACCGCGAGGCGGCCTACGACTACATTCGCGCGCATTCCGACCGCCTGCCCGTCGTGGCCGCGGCCCGCCTCGGTCGCACCTGGGGTGTCTTCCGGCCGTGGCAGCAGATCCAGTTCGACCGGATCGAGCTGCGCCCGGCCAGCCTGAGCAAGGCGGGAATGATCACGTTGTGGGTGCTGGAGCCACTCGCGATCGCCGGCGCGGTCGTGCTGCGCCGCCGCCGCGTGCCGGTGCTTCCGCTGCTCGCCGTGCCGATCACGCTGAGCCTGGCGACGGTGGTCGTCTATGGCACGACCCGGTTCCGGGCCGCGGCCGAGCCGGCTCTGGTCCTGCTCGCCGCCGTCGCCCTCGCCGCCGCCGCGGGCGCGATCCGCGTCGCCGTCGCCGGCCGGTCCGGTGCCGCTCCGGCACAGGCGTTCGAGCCGGCCGGGGTTGCCGAGCCGGCCGGGGTTGCCGAGCCGGCCGGGGTTGCCGAGTCGGCCGGGGCGGTCGAGCGGGCGGCGGCTGTCGAGCCGGCAGGGACCGAGCGGGCGCGGGACGAGGAGCCGGCAGGGGCCGAGCGGGCAGGGGCCGAGCCGGCGCCGGTCGTCAAGCCGCCCGAGGTCACGGAGTCGGCGCGGGGCGCTGGGACGTCGCGGGACGAGAAGGCGGCGAAGGTGGGCGAATCGCCTCCGCGGGCCCGCCGGTCGGGGGAGCCGAAACCGGAGAAATAGCCGGGATGGCCGGGGCGACGGCCGCCGGCGGGCGGCCGCGCTGGTACCTTTCCACCGTGCCGGACAATGCGAATCCTCGGGTGCCCGGCCGGTGACGGACCACCTGCTGTCCCGATCGGTCGCGGTCCCCGCGGAAGCGCCCGCCGACGCCGCCGGTTCGAGCCCGATTCCCGATCCCCGACGCCCGGCCGTCCGGCGTCCGCCCAAGGTCGTTTTCCCGGGATTCGACGGGCTGCGGGCCATCGCCGCGCTCATGGTCGTCGTCGTCCACTCGGCGTTTCCGGCCGGGTTCACGATGAAAAGCGACCAGCTGGGTCCCTACATCGCCCGGGCCGAGGCCGGCGTGGCGGTGTTCTTCCTCATCTCGGGGTTCCTGCTCTACCGCCCGTTCGTCGCCGCCCGGCTGGCTGGCGTGGAGGGCGCGGCGGTTCCCGGGTACCTGGTCCGGCGGTTCATGCGGATCGTCCCGCTCTACTGGCTGGCGCTGGTCGTCAGCCTGACCGTCGTCAACAGCGCCCAGGCCGGCGTGCACGGTGTCGCCGGGGCGTTCCAGACCGCCCTGTTCCTACAGGGATATCAGGCCCGATGGGCCCTGCAGGGCCTCACCCAGGCCTGGACGCTCGACATCGAGGTGGCGTTCTACCTCGCCGTTCCGGTCTACGCCTGGCTGCTCGGCCGCCGCCGCCGCGAGCCGGCCGCGCAGGTGCGCGTGGAACTCGCCGTGCTGGCGGTGACGTTCCTCGCGGCGAAGGCGCTGCACTTCCTGGTCATTCCGAGCGATCAGACCTGGCTGAGCGGCTGGAACGTGTGGCTGCCCGTCTGGTGGGACCTGTTCGCCATGGGCATGGCCCTCGCGGTGGTCTCCTCCTGGTACGCCCACCACGGCCGGCAGCCCCGCTGGTCGCGGCTGCCGGGGTCGGGCACGGCCTGCTGGGCGGTTGCCGCGGTGTTCTACTGGGTGGCGACCTGGCACGCGAACCTGCCGCTGATACCGATCTTCACCCCGGACCGGGCGCAGGACATGAGCCGGCACCTGTTCTACGGCCTGTTCGCCTTCTTCCTGCTGCTGCCGGCGGTATTCGGTCCGCAGGACCGGGGGTTCGTCCGCCGGCTGCTCGCCTGCCGGCCGCTGGCCTTCCTCGGCACGATCTCGTACGGCATCTACCTATGGCACACCGCCGCCATCGATCTTGTGCTGGAGCGCGGCGGATGGCAGATGTTCAGGGTCCCCTACCCGCCGTTCCTGGCGATCGTTCTGGGGCTGACGATCACCGTCGCCACGATCACCCACTATCTCGTCGAAAAGCCCTGTATCCGGATTTCCCGCGGATGGGCGCGCCGGGCGGACGCCCTGGTGGCCCGCCGGCGCGGCCGTGGGACGGCCGGGGGCGGCCGCGACGGACTGCCGTTCGGGGTGATGCCCGGGGGCGGGCACGTGACCGTGGTGGCGGAGACGACCGCCCCGTTGCCGTCCCAGGGCCTGCCGGCATCCCGGGAGTCGTCACCGTCCCGCCGGCCGCTGCCGTCGCTCGGATCGACGCGGCCCTGGGAAAGTCCGCCGTCGCCGGGGCCGCTTCCGGCCCAGAGCGCTGACGTGCCGGCGGACACGCCGACGATGCCGCTGTCGACCGGTCCTGGCCGCGACGCGGTGGGCCCCGGGGATCAGCAGTCCCACAACGGCTACCCCACCCGGGGTGGCTGGGTGCCGCCGCGGCCGCCCGGTGGCTGGGCCTCGGCGCCCGGTGCGCCCCCGCTGCCCGCCACCCCGGGCCCCGAGGACACCGCCCGGGTGACGCGCCCGCGAGCGGCCGAGGGCGGGGCGCCGGGCACGCTCGCCGCG
>NZ_JCBATA010000120.1:0-6830 GCF_059816245.1 Frankia sp. RB5 | reverse complement strand
ACGCTGTCCGCCGACCAGCAGCGCGAGCTGCGCAAGCTCGGATCGCTGCACGGCATCGCGTTCGACCGCGAGTTCCTCACCTTCGAGATCGCCGATCACCGCAAGGTCATCGGCGCGACGGTCCAGGAGACCCGGACTGGGACAAACCCAGACGTCAAAGCCTTCGCCCGCCACAACCTACCGACCCTGCGTACCCATCTCAGGCTGGCCCAGCAAGCCCTGACGGAACTTCCACCCACCCACTGACTGTGGCAGCGCTCAGCCGCTGCCACAGACAGGCGCCCTCAGTCGGTGGCGGACGCGAATGCGCCCGCCACCGACTGAGGGCCATGGCCATGCCGAATCCCGGGGAGCCGATCGGCGGGCTCGGCGGCGACGCGGCCGGAGGCTTCGGGGCGCTCTTCGAGCAGACGCAGAAGATGCAGGCCGCGATGATCGACGCGCAGCGGGAGCTCGCCGAGGCTCGGGTCGAGGGCAGCGCGGGCGGTGGCCTGGTGACCGCGACCGTGAACGGCGGCGGCGAACTGGTCGACCTGAAGATCAGCCCACAGGCTGTCGACCCGGACAACACCGAGACCTGCTATCACGTGCTCCTCGGCCGGCAGACCCTCGTACAGCTCGGAGATGTGCTCCGCCGTGCCTAGCTCGCCGGCCCGCGCCTCACGGCGGCCAGTCTGGACGGCGATCCGCCCAAGGCGAAGCCGCGCCCCCGGTTTCAGGAGTGGAGCCGGGGGCTGGGCATTCCTCGCGTTGCGCTCGATGTGACAGACCCAACCGGCATGGCCGTTCGTCTGGCTCGAAGGGCTCGCCAGCGGTTTCCCGCCTGGATGAGGGGGGCGGTGAGACCGATGACCAGGAGCAGGCGAATGCTCTGCACGCCGGCGATGACGGGCAGGTTCGCGTGGCTGGAGGCGGCCGTCGCGAGGACGGCGTTGATCCCACCCGGGGTGGTCGCCAAGTATGAGTCGATGAAGGGCATGCCGACCAGCACCGCCAGTGCCCAAGCCAGTCCGGCGCAGGCCAGGCACACCATCACGCTCGCTGCGAGCAGGTAGGGAAGCATGCTCCTCAGGTGGCGGACGGAGGCGAGATCGAAACGTAGCCCGACCTCGAGCCCGACCAGGACGAAGGCGATGTCCCGGAGCGAGCCGGCTGGCGCGAATCCTCCCGTAAGGTTCGTCCACAGGATCGCGGCGGTGAGAAACATCGGTCCCAGGAGCGCCGGAGCGGGAAGCCTGAGTCGCCTTGCCAGCCAGACTCCGAGCAGGCCTGTCGAGGTCAGCATCGCTAGGCCGGTCGCCTGGTGGGAGGAGGCGACAAGATGGCTGAACGAGGGGAACCGTCCGGGATGGGAGGATCCCGGGTTCCCGCCCAGGCCGACTATGATCAAGGGCGCTGACAGGGCGACCACACCGACCCGCAGATACTGCGCGAACGCGACGAATCGAGAGTCCGCGCCGATGTCCTTCGCGTAGGCGACGATCGCGGCCGAGCCGCCCGGCATGAGCCCGAGGGTGGTGTCCACGCCGTTCGTCCGCGTGCGGCGGGTGAGCACGGCGGCCACCGCGACGCAGATTGCAATGGATGCCACAGTCACACCGACGAGGGGGAGCGCTCGTCCGGTGATCGCGCCGAGGGCCGACGGGGCCAGGTAGGAGCCCATCAGCACACCCACGATCGCCTGTGAGGCGCGACCGACCCTGGCCGGCATCCGCCGCCGCGCGACGCCGCTGAGCGCGAGCGCGCCCCCGACGAACATGGACACGACGAGTTGCGCGGCCGGGATCCGCAGATACTCACCTGTCTCGCTGAGCAGATAGCAACTCGCGATCAGTGCGACCCAGCCCAACGTCGGTTTCGTACGCACACGGATCCAGCCAGCGCCGCGGGTAAGTGCCCGACGGAAGGCGATCGGGCGGCCCGGAAATATCGCTGATTCCGTGCCACCGTTTGCCGCTGTTCTCGAATCGATGTTGATGGAATACGCCTCTGTTCTCATGTCCGTGTTAGCCGACAGGCCGATCCGATCACGGTGAAAGTCGTGGAAAGTTGCCCACCAGCGTACGGGGGCGAACTTCACCACCGGCCGTCGCTCAACATCAGTGGCGTTGTAGGAGTGCCCGCTATGACCGGACCCAGGTAGGTCTGACCCGGCGGGCCGCCGTGTGATTGTGACCACATGCAGGCTGCGGCGGTCAGAGTCCGCGTGGGCCGCGGCACCGCGCTGAGGGTCGGGTGGGTGGCTGGTTGGTGACTAGAGGGCTTGGGCGGGCGAAGCCGCGAAGGATGAGTCAAGTTTTGGGCATGCGGGTCAGGCTGCGAGTCCGGCGTGGTGGATGAGCTGGTTGACGGCGGTGTCGTAGGCGTCGGCTGCCGGGAAGGCGGGCTCGGATGTCCCGGCAGGCCTCGATGCCGTCCCTGTCCGGCAGCCGCGGATCAAGCAGGGCGAGATCGAACGCGGCCTGCCTGATGGCTTGCACCGCTTCGAAGCCGGTTGCGGCGCGCGTCACGTCGTGGCGATGTGTGCGGAGAACCGTCTCGTGGACGGCACCGATGGTCACGTCGTCCTCGACCATCAGGAGCTGGCCACGGTGCGCCTTCTCGTCCTTCCCGCGGTCAGGGCCGGGCCGTCGCGGCGAGGGGCCCGGCGGCCGGTCATCGGTCCGGCGGCTCCGCCGGCCGGCCCACCGGGCCGCGGTAGGGGGCGCCGTACTGGGTGGGTACGGAGGCCCGCTCCTGGTGTGGCCGCGGTCCTGGTTCCCCGTCCTCCGGCTGTTGCTGGACGTCGGTGCCGGTCCAGGCGACGTAGCCGACGAGGATCAGGATCACCACCGTGGCGACCACGGTGACGGTCCCGTCGCCGTAGCCGAGGCCGTGCTTGTCGGGTTCCTTGCCGAGGTAGTCGGCGATCGACGCGCCGAGTGGCCGGGTGAGCACGTACGCGAACCAGAACGCTCCGACCGTATTCATGATTCGGACCCGGTAGGCGACCGCGGGAATCAGGATCGCGACACCGAAGAATGCGATCGATGCGAGATAGCCCAGGTGCAGGGTGAAAGCGGTGAGATCTCCGGCGGCCGTGCCGAGGGCGAAGGTGGCGAGAACGGCGGACCAGTAGTAGATCTCGCGCCGTCGGGTGACGATGCTGTGGATCGACAGCGACCGCTCGTCGCGGTGCCACAGGTAGAAGATCGCGGCGAGTGCGGCGGCGTAGAACACGGTCGTGGCCGGGTAGGGGACGCCCAGGACACGGTGGACGCCGTCGGCCGCCATCGTGCCGAAGACCGCGACCATCGCCACCGCGAACCAGTAGACGGCGGTGACATAGCGGCGGGTGCGCAGCTGGAGCCACATCGCCACGATGAATCCGACGAGGCCCACCCCGCCCGCCAGCGGGACACTGCGGTTGGCGAGGAAGTCCGACGCGGCCTCACCCATCCCCGTCGTGAGGACCTTGATGATCCAGAACATGATGGTGATCTCGGGAACCTTGGGAGCGAGGCGTGTGACAGCGTGGCGCCCCCTGGTTCTGGCTGATCGTGTCATCGATGTCCTCGTCCTTTTTCGGGGCTTTCAGCTAACGCCTGGCGGTGCGCGCAGCCCATGTCGCGGCGGCCGCGCGCGGTCTTTCCGGTGGGTGTCACGCCTTGACGGATGCGCCTTCGGCGGCGGGCCGTGCCCGCCCTTGCGGTGAGGTTCTCGTCAGGTCGGCTGCAGTATTGACGGCACCGTGAACACGTATATCCCGCGCATGACCGCAGGCTACTGCGCCGAGATGTGAAGGCCATGTGGCCGCAAGGGCGGTCTCAGGTGCCCTGGGCGTGTCATGCCAGGTGTCGCTGGGCTCTCCTCCGCGGCCGGCGGGGGTTTCGAACCTTGCGAGTATACCGGGTATGATATTAGGCGATCCGTGAAGGGCGGTGGCTCGTGAGCGTGCGACATGCCCTGTTGGCTCTGCCGAGCGAGGGCCCCAAGTAAGGCCTCCAGTTGCGCCAGGAATTCGAGGCGAGGACGGGCGAGGTCTGGCCGCTCAACGTCTGGCAGGTGTACACGACGGTGGCGCGGCTGGAGCGCGACGGGCTGGTCGAGTGGGACGGTGCTCGGGACCGTGGGCGCGGGGCTTGGACTGGTGGCGGTGTGCCGGCACGACCTCGCCGTGTTCGGCCTGATCCCGCTGATCTACCCGCTGCTGCTCCTCGTCGGCATGCCCCTGGCCGCCGCGGCTGGCGGCTGGCTGGTCGCGGGCCGGGAACCCGGGGAGATCGCGCGCCGCGGGGCCGACTGACCGCCCCGCCCGCCGGCGAACCGCTGCTCGTCGGGCGGCGCGACGCGCGGGCCGTGGAGCTGGCGCTAGGCACGGGCGGCGCGGCAGCCCGGGAACGTGACGGCGAAGGTGGCGCCGCCGTACTGGTTGTGCTGCTCGACGAGCGAGACGTCGCCTCCGCCGCTGCGCGCCACCCGCCGGGCGAGCGAGAGGCCGAGGCCAGAGCCCCCGTTTCCGCTCCAGCCAGGTTGGAACAACGTGTCCACCCACTGGTCGGGCACCCCGGGGCCGCTGTCGGCCACGAGCAGGGCGACGCTTCGGCCGTCGGCGCGCGCGCTGACCCAGGCGCGATCGGAGACCTTGAGCGCGTTGTCCAGGATGGGAGCGAGCGCGCGGATGGCGAGTACCTCGGGAACGTTGATCGAAAGTGCCGGGGGCAGGTCGACGTTCAGGTGGCTGCCGGGCGTTGACAGGCCCCTGAGTTCGACCGCCAGATCGTCCAGCTGCGTACGGTCGTTGTGAAACGCCTGGCTGTGGCGGCGCGCAAGGTCCAGCAGCACACTGATCGTGTTGGACATCGACGCGCTGGCATTCTTGATGAGCGCGACGTCCTCGCGCGCCTGCTTGTCCAGATCGGTGCGTAGCGCGAGCAGCTCCGCGGCTCCGTGGATGGTGGTCAGCGGCGTCCGCAGCTCGTGGGCCAGCTCCGAGGTGAGACGCTGCTCGGCTCTGATGACGGAGGCGACCTTGTCCAGAAGCGCGTCCAGGGTGCTGCCGAGCGCGCGGATCTCGTTGGTCGGCGCTCCGAGTGCGAACCGGCGCTCAAGGTCGTGCTCGCTCCACTCGTCTGCCGTACGCGCCATCTGCTCGACCGGGCTCAGCACCCGTCTGCTGATCCACGCCGCCGAGCCGGCGGCCATGAGGACGAGCAGTGCGCCGGCGACGATGGAGACCACCATCGCTGCCTGCTCGTTCCGCTCGTAGGGAGCGAGGGGCTCAGTGAGGACCACCACCCCCTGCACCTGCGACGACGTCGTGAACGGCAGGGCCATGATGGCGAAGTGTTCACCACCTTCGATGGTACGCATCCTGGTGGTTACGGAAAGTTCCTTGAAGTCCTCCTGCATCGACGGCGGAACGGTTCCGGCGACGCGTGCCCCCGCCTTGTCATAGACCGCGACGCCAGGGCCGAGCTGGGATTGCGGCACGTTCAGGGCACTGTCGGGTGATGGCGCGCGGATGCTGCTTACCAGAGCGTTGCCGTGGTCGTTCAGCACCCGCTCGGTGGTGCTTTTCGCGGCGCCGGCGAGGGAGATCTGGACGACGATCACCAGACCGGCGGCGACGGCGCTGGCGAGGATGGCCGTGATCGTCACGAGCTGTACCCGCAGACTCAGCCGGTCGCGCCACTCCCGCCGCCAGGTCACGACCCGTGAGGCCCAGTTCGCCACCGTTGGCCTAGCCCTCCTTCCTCGTCATCGTGAATCCGACGGCTCGAATCGTCTCGATGCCAGTCGGCGAGTCGATCGACTCGAGCTTGCTGCGCAGGCGGCGGATGAAGGAGTCGACGGTGTTGTCGCTGATGATCGCTCCGTCGGGCCACGCCGCGGCGATGACGCTCCTTCTGCGCACCACTTCGTGCGGCCGAGCGGTGATCGCCGCCAGTATGCGGAACTCGGTGGGGCTGAGACGAACCTGTCCCGCCGCGGTCCGGGCCGAGTGCGTGATCGGGTCGAGGACAAGGCCGCCGGCGCTGAGGGCGCTGGCAGGTCCACGGCGTGCCAGAACCTCGAGGCGTGCCAGAAGCACCTTGAGCTCGAACGGCTTGGTGACGTAATCGTCCGCGCCGGCGGCGAAGCCAGCGAGATGCTCGTGCGTCGCCTCGAGCGCGGTCAGGAAGAGGACGGGAGCATGCTGCCCGGCCGACTTGAGCGCCTGGACGACATCGCGGCCGTCGGCGTCCGGCAGGCCGATGTCCATGATGATCACGCTGATGTTGTTGTCCGGGCTGAACTGGCGGAGCGCCTCGCGGCCATCGTGGGCGACGACGACCTCGTAGCCAGCCTGGCGTAGCCCTCGGACCAGGATCGTCCGGATGGACTCCTGGTCCTCGCAGACCCCGATCGTGATCATCGCTTCCTCCGTCAGTACTGCGACCCTTCATGTCCGGTCCGGATGGTGACAAGCAGAACCTGCACGCAACCTTGACGCCAGTATCGGCATGCCCGCCGAGCAGGCCGGATGGCGAGCGCCGGCCGGGGAGGTGGGCCGCGGTCATCGGAGCCGCATCGCGGACGGAAGGTGCGCGCGGCCATGGCCAGCTCGGCCATCTTCGTCGCGCCGGCCCACCGAGAGTCATTGACCCTTTCCCGGCAACGAGTCGTCGCGCTGGGTGACGGTCACGGGCTGTGAGGATCCGGCGGGTGGCTTCGGGCCGGCAGACGAGACGACGCGGGGTCCCGGTAGGAAGTAGTCCTTCCACAGATCACTTCACCGAAAGACCCCGCGTCCCGCATGAGTTTCACATACACCGCCGAGCTGCCCTTCGGCGATCACACCGTCTTCC
>NZ_JCBATA010000011.1:0-141961 GCF_059816245.1 Frankia sp. RB5 | reverse complement strand
CGAAACCCAAGCCTCACCCTGTCGGACCGTACGTTCACCTGCCAGTCCTGCGGGCTGGTAGCCGACCGCGACCGCAACGCCGCGGTCAACCTGGCAAACCTCGTCGCCGCCAGTACATCGGAGACGGTAAACGCCCGTGGAGTCGACCAGAGGACCCCGCTTGCGGGGCAGGTGGCTGTGAAACAGGAACCGGGCACGGCCACGGCCGGTCAGACCCGGGGTGCCCCACCGAAAGGTGAGGCGGCATGAACGCCAGCTATCTGGCGCCCTCACGCAACGGCTGAGCCGCACCGGGCCGGTGATCGACCGTCCCGTGGCGAGGATGATCGACTGGATGCCGCCCATGAGGCTGATGGCCAGCCGCGTCGGCGAGGCCGCGGAAGGCGCCGCGGCCGTTTCCCGATCCATCGGATTCAGGTCTGGCAGATTCCAGATCGGCAGCAGGCGCGCGGGTATCCCGCATCCTTCCCCCCGTTACGCGACCGGCGGTATCGGGCGCGCGGGCCGGGATCGGGATCCTCGTCGCCGCGGCCCGAGCTGCTGGTCGGTGACGCCAGGACCTTGGCGGGAACCGCCACGCGGTTCCGCGAGCGACGACAGACGAGCGTCAAACACGGAATCCTCTATTCAACTCAATCCGACCGGTCGCTCACAACAGCGCCTCGCCCCTGCTCACCCACGATGTTGACTGTCGACGCGGGCGACACGAGGGTGACGGGAGGGCAGCGTGACGGCGGAAGCATCGGGAAAGGAGCGCACATGGCTGACGGTCGACTGGCCGGCAAGGTCGTGATCGTGACGGGGGCGGGTACGCAGGGATCCGGTGACGCGGTCGGCAACGGTCAGGCCGCCGCGATCACCTTCGCCCGCGAGGGCGCCGCGGTGCTGTGCGTCGACCTGTTCCCGGAGCGTGCGACCGCGGCCAGCGACCGGATCGACGCCGAGGGCGGGCAGGCGGCCGCGTTCGCCGGCGACGTCAGCGATCCCGCCGTCGCCGGCGCGATGGTCGACGCGGCGGTCACCCGCTGGGGCGGTCTGCACGGCCTGGTCAACAACGTGGGCATCTCCGTGCGGACGAGCCTGGACGAGCTCGACCTGGAGGCGTGGAACCGCAGTCTGTCGGTCAACGTGACCGCGGCGATGCTGTGCGCCCGCGCCGCGGCGATGGCCATGCGCTCGACCGGCGCCGGCGGGTCGATCGTCAACGTCGGCTCGATCGCCTCGCTGCGCTGGACCGCCCCCACGGGAATGGCGTACACGACCTCGAAGTCGGCGCTCGACGGGCTCACCCTGTCGCTCGCCGGCCAGCTCGGTCCCGACCGCATCCGGGTCAACCAGGTCACCATCGGCCAGGTGTGGTCGCCGCATGTCGCCCTCGCGATTCCCGACGTCAGCGTCGAGGAGCTGCGGGAGCGGCGCCGCGCGGGCGGACTGCTGCCCGACGAGGGCACCCCGTGGGACATCGCGAACGCGGAGCTGTTCCTGCTCAGCGACGACTCGACGTGGATCACCGCGCAGACCCTCGTGGTCGACGCCGGCGTCACCACCACGATGCGCTGATCGACCGCGATGCGGTGACAGCAGCGCGGCGACAGCAGCGCGGCGACGGCGGTCAGGTCGTCTGCACGGACGGCGGGTGGCCGTTCCAGGTGACGAAGCACGAGGAGGCGGCGCCCTCGCGGCTGAAGTCAACGCGCAGCCAGCCCGTCGCCTGCCAGGCCTGCACCTGCCAGCCGGGTTCGGGCGTCGCCGACACCAGCCGCGCCGACGTCTGCGTCATCTCGAGCACGACGCGACCGCCGGTGAGCTGGTAGGCCTGCACGGTCGCGGTGCTGGAGGGCGACGCGACCGCCGGGGCAACGGCGGCGGGCGGCGGCCGTGGGGCCGGGGTGGCGAGGTCGGGGGCTGTCGTGGCGCCGAGTGGCGTCGGTGAAGGCGTCGGTGAGCCGGAGGGCGGCTGGGGCCGGCCGCTCGCCGCGCCCGGTGACGGCGCTGCCGGGGCGATCGGGATGGCCTGCGGGGCGTCGGCGCGGGCGTCGGCGAACAGGGCGGTGCGCACCCCGAACCACGACACCGTCATGGCCAGCAGGGTGGCCGCCGCCCAGGCGCCGAGGCGGATCAGCAA
This sequence comes from Frankia sp. RB5, assembly GCF_059816245.1. Classification (NCBI taxonomy): domain Bacteria; kingdom Bacillati; phylum Actinomycetota; class Actinomycetes; order Frankiales; family Frankiaceae; genus Frankia; species Frankia sp. RB5. Next base: position 139,836 of record NZ_JCBATA010000011.1, on the reverse strand, counting down.
CCGGCTCATCATCTTGGTGCCATACTGCCGTAGTTCACACGCTATACGGCATTTGGCCGAGTCTCCCGCATTTCGACAGTTCGGGCTGCGTACGGTTACCGGCTATGGCGACTGTTCTCGTGGTCGAGGACGACCCGGCCGTGCGGGCCGCGCTGGTGCGGCACCTGTCGGCCGCGGGGCATGCCGTGCGCAGCGTCGGCACCGCGCTGGACGCGGTGCGAGAGGTCACCCAGGTCGGCTGCGACCTGGTCGTGCTCGACCTCGGCCTGCCCGACCTCGACGGCGCGTCGGTGCTGCGGATGCTGCGCGGGGTGAGCGACGTCCCGGTGGTCGTGGCGAGCGCGCGCGACGACGACGCCGGCATCGTCCGCCTGCTGCACAGCGGCGCCGACGACTACCTGGTCAAGCCGTTCTCGCCGGAGCATCTCAACGCCCGTGTCACGGCGGTGCTGCGCCGCTCGAACCGAACGGGCGCCGATCCGGCCCTGCGCGTCGGCGATCTGGTCGTCGATCCCCGGCGGCGCACCGCGACGATGGCCGGCCGGGAGCTCGACCTGACCCGCCGCGAGTTCGACCTGCTCGCCTTCCTGGCCGCCCGGCCGGGCGCCGTCGTGCCACGGCGCGAGCTGCTGACCGCGGTGTGGCAGCAGTCCTACGGCGGCGACCAGACGATCGACGTCCACCTGTCCTGGCTGCGCCGCAAGCTCGGGGAGACCGCGGCCCGGCCGCGCTACCTGCACACCGTGCGCGGCGTCGGCGTCCGCCTCGAGGCACCGGACCCGCTGTGAGATGGGCGCTGGCGCGGGTCGCGGTGGCGGTCACGACCATGGTGGCGCTGGCGTTCCTCGTCCCGCTCGGGCTGCTCGTCCAGCACAGCGCGCATGACCGGGCCTTCACCCGCGCCGAGCGGCAGGCCGCGCAGCTCGGACCGGCGCTCGCGATCACCACCGACCAGGACGCCCTGCGCCGCGCGGTGGCGAGCACGGCCGACGGCGCCGCCGGCCGCGTCGCCGTCCACGTCCCCGCCCGGTCCACCGCCGGGACCGCTGCCGGGCTGACGACGGTGGGGCGCTCGCGGATCGGCACCGCCGCGCTGCGGGCCGTGGCGGCCGGTGGGCGGCTGTCGGTCGTCGAGGTGGCCGGCGGTTTCGCGGTGCTGCAGCCGGTGGCGGTGGACGACGCGCGGATCGCGGTCGTCGAGGTGTTCGTGCCGGCCGGGTCAGTCGACCACGGCGTCGCCACCGCCTGGCTGGTGCTGCTGGCGGTCGCGGCGGTGCTGGTGGCGATGTCGGTGTCCGCCGCCGACCGGCTCGGCACCCGCATCGTCAGCTCGGCCCGCTCGCTCGCCGACGCCGCCCGCGAGCTGGGCGCCGGCGACCTGGCCGCCCGCGCTGCCGACGACGACCCGGGGGCGCCGCCGGAGCTGCGGGCCGCCGCCGCCGCGTTCAACACGATGGCGCGCCGCGTCCAGCTGCTCGTCGCCGCCGAGCGGGAACTCGCCGCCGACCTGTCGCACCGGCTGCGCACGCCGCTGACAGTGCTCCGGCTCAACATCGCCGGCCTGGACGACGGCGAGGCCGCCGCGCAGACCCGCGAGGCGGTGGCCCGCCTGGAGCACGAGGTCGACCAGATCATCCGCACCGCCCGCAGCCGAGCCGAGGACGAGCCCGAGCCGCACCGCTGCGACGCCGCCGAGGTCGTCCGCGACCGCGCCGAGTTCTGGGCGGCCCTCGCCGACGACCAGGGCCGTCCCTGGTGGCTCGACGGCGTCGAGCGACCCGCCTGGGTGCCGGTGGCCCGCGCCGAGCTCGCCGCCGCGCTCGACGCGCTGCTGGGCAACATCTACCGGCACACCGAGGAGGGCGTCGCCTACGCGGTCGAGCTGCACGCGACCGCCACCGCGGTGACGGTCAGGATCGCCGACGCCGGCCCAGGGATCCCCGATCCGGACGCGGCCCTGCGGCGCGGCGCTGGTGCGGGCGGCACCGGCTCGACCGGTCTCGGGCTGGACATCGCCCGCCGGGTGGCGGCGTCGACCGGCGGCGAGCTCACCGTCGGCGTCAGCGTGCTCGGTGGGGCCGGCCTCGACCTGCGCCTGCGCGTCACGGCACCGGCCCTGTCCCGGCCTCGACCCAGGCGGCTCCGGCGACTCGGTCCTCGGCGATCCCTAACTGCACCTTAAATACGTTTCTGCTCTACCTCAGCAACGGTTCCGGTGATCGTCACGCGGGCTAGCGTCCGCCTTCACCGGCCCACCCACGGCCGGCCCGATCACACCCCGCCCGATCACACCCCGGAGGTAGACCAGCGATGTCCTCCCCGCGCGGACGGCACCGGCGCCGCCGCCAGCTCGTCCTCGGCACCGCCGGGACGCTCGTCGTCGCCGGCGGCCTCAGCCTCGCGATCGTCCCCGCCCTGTCCGGGACGGCGAGCGCCGCCGAGGTGAGCGCCGCGTACTCCCGCACCGGCGACTGGGGCACCGGCTACTCGGCGCAGTACCGGGTGACCAACCGCACCACCGCCGCCGACGGCTATGCCCTCAGCTTCGACCTCCCCTCCGGCGCCCGCGTCACCTCGCTGTGGAACGCCGCGTACAAGGTCGACGGGCAGCACGTGGCGGTCACCCCGCCGGCCTGGCAGAAGACCCTCGATCCCGGCAAGTCCGTCGACATCGGCTTCGTGGTGGCCGCGCCGGGCGGCGCAAGCGCCGAGCCCACCGGCTGCCGCATCAACGGCGTCGACTGCGCCGCCACGGCCGGCTCCCCCAGCACGCCGGCGACCTCCCCCACCTCCCCCACCGCCCCGGCCTCGCCGCCGGCGTCGGCATCGACCACCGCACCGCCGGCCACGACCGCCCCCGCCACGACGGCGCCGGCCACCACAGCGCCGGCCACTACAGCGCCGGCGCCCGCCAGTGGCGGCGGCGGGTTCAGCCCGTACGTCGACACGTCCCTGTACCCGCCGGCGGATCTGGTCGCGACGGCGAAGGCCACGGGCGTCGACGACTACACGCTCGCGTTCGTCCTGTCCGGCGGCGGCTGCACGCCGAAGTGGGGCGGCGTCTCCGAGCTGAACCAGGACGGGGTGCCGGGCCAGATCGGTCAGCTGCGGGCGCTCGGCGGCGAGCCGCGGGTCTCCTTCGGCGGCGCGAACGGCATCGAGCTCGGCCAGGCGTGCACCAGCGCGACGGACCTCGCCGCCGCCTACGGCAAGGTGATCAGCACCTACGCGCTGACCCGCGTCGACTTCGACATCGAGGGCGCGGCGACCGCCGACACCGCGGCGAGCACCCGCCGGGCGCAGGCCATCGCCTCCCTGCAGCGTGACGCCGCGGCGGCGGGCCGGACGCTGGACGTGTCGTTCACCCTGCCCGTACTGCCCACCGGCCTGACCCAGGACGGTGTGAACCTGCTCGCGAACGCGAAGGCGAACGGGGTGAACGTCAACGCGGTCAACGTGATGGCGATGGACTTCGGCGACGGCGTCGCCCCGAACCCGGCCGGGCGGATGGGCCAATACGCCATCGACGCCGCCACCGCCACCCAGGCGCAGATCCGCGGTGTGTTCGGGCTGTCCGACGCGGACGCCTGGCACCGCCTCGCCGTCACCCCGATGATCGGCGTCAACGACGTCGCCACCGAGGTCTTCACCGTCGCCGACGCCCGCCAGCTCGCCGCGTTCGCCGCGCAGCACGACCTGGCGTGGCTCGCGATGTGGTCGCTGACCCGGGACAAGCCGTGCCCCGGCGGGGCCACCGGCTCCGCGCAGCCGACCTGCAGCAGCATCGACCAGCAGCCGCTGGACTTCGTCCGCGCGCTGTCGGCCCGCTGATGCCGACCCGACGGCTCCTGCTCGGCGGCGCGGGTGCGGTGGCCCTCGGCGCCGCCACCGCGGGGACCGCGAAGATCCTCGACCGGTCGAGCGCGCCCGGACGACCGGTCGGCGCCCAGCTCGCCGCGGCGGCGGTGCCGGCCGGCGCCCTGCCGCTGACCATCGTCAACCACACCTACCGCTACACCAACGCGCAGATCCGGGTGTACATCGTGGGCACCGACCTCGGTACGGGCCGGCAGGTCGCGAGCCACCCGGACGGCTCCACCCGGACGGTGTCCGCCGCCGACAACGGCGCCGACGGCTTCGCCGACCTGTCGATCCCCCTGGTGGACGACGGCGACACGCGGCTCGCGGTGCCGGCGAACATGTCCGGGCGGATCTACGTCTCGATCGGCGACCCGATCCGTTTCAGGGTCGTCACCGACGGCGCGGGCAACGCGGCGCTGCAGCATCCCGCCGGCTGGGTGGCGAGCGATCCGAGCTACCGGGTGCTGCACGACTTCGTCGAGTTCACCCACAACCCGGCGGGCATGTTCTGCAACACCACGATGGTCGACATGTTCAGCGTGCCACTGTCGATCCGCCTGCGCGGCGCCGCCGACCAGACGGCGGGCACCATCCCCCGCGGCGGCCGGGACGCGATCTTCGCCGACCTGCGGGCCGCGTCCGCGTTCGCCCCGCTGGTCGTCGACGACCTGCGGGTGATCGCCCCCGGGCACGGCATCGAGAGCGGCATCTTCCCCGCCGGCTACTACGACGGCTACATCGACGCGGTGTGGAACCGGTACGCGTCCACCCCGCTGACGGTCGACGCCGGCGGGGCGACGCGTACCGGCCGGGTGCGGGACGGGGTGCTGCGCTTCGACGGCGGCGTCGCGCCGATCTCCCGGCCCAGCACCCGCGACGTGCTGTTCTGCGCCGGGGCGCTCGCCGCTGCGAACGACGGGCTGACCGGCCCCGTCGCCGCCGTGCTCGGCGCCGGCTTCAACCGCTCGACCCTGCTGACCGGCGCCACCCAGCCGACGGGTGCCCCCGCCGGCTTCTACACCGACGCGGTGACGAACGTCTACAGCAAGGTCATGCACGCGCACGCCGCCGACGGCCGGGCGTACGGCTTCCCGTTCGACGACGTCGGCGGCTTCGCGTCCTACGTGCAGGACACCACGCCGACGTCGATGACCCTGTCGCTCACCCCGTTCTGAGCGACCCGCCCGTTCGGGAGGACGGTTCCGACCCCTCCGAGGAGCCGCCCTCCCGAGCCCTGTTCACGGCCCGGGTGACACAGACGCGTGGACGCCGGGGATGCCGCGGGTGCTGATCCGGTAGACGAGACGCCGCTCGCCGTCGCGGTCGCTGTAGACCGTCGGCGTCGCGCTGTGTACGACCGACCAGTTGTCCCAGATGAGGATGGAGTCGACCTCGGCCCGGACCTCCTGCTGGAAGCGCGGCCGCAGGACGAATCGCTTGAGCTCCAGCAGCAGCTCGATCGCGTCAGCCTCCGCCATCCCGACGATCCCCGCCGCCGTCCCGGAGAAGCCGAACAGCGAGCGGCGGCCGGTGACCGGGTGGACAGCGACCAGCGGATGGGTGACGACGGGCAGGTCGGTGGTGGAACCGCGGCCGCGCACCTCGCCGGCCGTGGTGACCTTGCCGCCCCGGGGGTCGTGCAGGACCACGAGGTCATCGACGCGCCTGCGCATCGCCTCGGGCAGTGCCTCGTAGGCGGCGGCGGTGTCGGCGAAGCGGGTGGAGTTGCCGGACGCCGGCATCTCCCGGGTGTAGAGCATGGTCACCGCGGCCGGCACCGCCTCGTAGGAGCTGTCCGAATGCCAGTGCATCGCGCCGTCGCGCGACTCCGGCGAGGTCGCCGGCGAGTTGGTGATCCTGATGATCTCGGGATAGTCGTTGTCCCGGTGACGCGGGACGAAGAAGGAGATCGGCGTGCCCCAGGCACCACCGAAGCGGGCGTACTGCTCACGGGAAAGCTGGTGCCCCGGTAAGAGCAGGACTCGGTTGCGGTAGAGCGCGTCGGTGACCGCGCGGACCGCGTCGTCCGACAGCTCGCCGGTGAGGTCCAGGTCGGTGATGGTCGCCCCGAAGGGGCCGACCAGCCTCGTCTCGATCATCCTCGGTCACTCCCGCCTACCGTCGTCAAACCATGTACCTGAACCATGCCGATGTCCGGATCCGTCGACGTCCGGCGGTGCGGACCTGCTCGCCCCGGCCGGCGCCCGGTCCGGGGCGAGCAGGTCCGCGCTCGCGCGGCGGCGGGCTCCCGTCAGTTCGCCGGCGGGCGGCCGACGTGCGGGAACAGTTCGAGGAACGCGCCCATGGTGATGCGGTCGCGGGTGGCGTCGTCGATGCCGTCGAACAGGTTGTGCAGCGTCTTCTGGGTGTGCCCGTAGGTCCCCTCCATGTGGGGGTAGTCGCTACCGAACATGACGTTGCGGTAACCCATCGAGGTGAACGTCGGGATCGCCGTCTCGTCGTGCTGGAACGAGGCGTAGATGTGCCGGTTCATGTAGTCCTTGGGCTGCCGGTCGAGCTTGGGCCAGACGAACATCGGCTGCTGGCGCGCGGACTCGTTGAGCCGGTCACCGAGGAAGGGCACCCAGGTCGCCCCGCCCTCGGAGACCAGCACCTTCAGGGTCGGCTGCCGGTCGAAGACCCCGGAGGCGATCATCATGGCGGCGGCGCGCTGCCCGCCGTAGCTGGTCTCGTTGAAGTTCAGCAGCGCCCCGCCGCGGCCGCGGTAGACGACGTTCTCACCGTCGGTACCGATGTGGAAGGCGATGACCTGCCCAGCCTCCTCGGCCGCCGCCCACAGCGGGTCCCATGCCTCGTCGTTCCAGTGCGGCCGGCCCGCCGGTGGCACGGTCGGCAGGAACACGGCGTGGTAGCCGAGGCCGGCGCAGCGCTGCAGCTCGGCGACGGCGTCGGCGGTGTCGAGCAGAGGCAGACTGGCGGTGGCGACGAAGCGGGGCGAGAGACCCTGCAGCGCCTCGACGGCCCAGTCGTTGAGCGCCTTCGCGGCCTCGCGGACGAGTTCCGGATCCCGGATCAGGGTGGCCCACATCCCCAACGACGGGTAGGTGACCTCGCCCCAGATGCCCTCCTCGTCGAGGTCGGCGAGGCGCAGCCGCGCGTCCTTCGAGCCCGGCGGACGGTGGCTGATCTGCTCGATCGTCTGACCCTTGAACTCACCGTCACGGATCGGCTTCGGCATGGGACGCCTGATCGTCTGACCGTCGACGTGCAGCAGTTCGTAGCCGTCGAACTTCTCCGACCTCGGCATCCGCTCCGCCAGCCGCGGCGGCAGCGCCTGGGCGAACAGATCCTCCGGCTCGAGGAAGTGGGAGTCCCCGGAGTTGGCCCAGATCTTGTCCATCACGCGCCCTTCAGCGTGGCCCGCCGCGGCCACGCCACCGGCAGGCACCCAACCTAAATCAGTCACCCCATTGTAATGAATCTGCTTGATTGCCACATCCGGACTGGATGCGGCCGTCAGGCGCGGAAGACGGGAGCGCGCCGCTCGAAGTAGACGCGGGTGGCCTCGGCCTGGTCCGGAGTCCCGATGTTCGCGGCCATGACGCGCAGCTCGGCAGCCATGCCCTCCTCGACCGTCGCGGTCAGTGAGGTGCGCAGCAACGAGGTGACCCCACGCACGGCCAGAGGGTTGCGGCCGGCGACCATGCGCGCGAACGCGAACGCCTCGGCCCGCGGGTCCGCGCACACCCGGGTGGCCAGGCCGGCGGCTACGGCCTCCGTGCCCGACAGCAGCCGACCGGACAGGATCAGGTCCATCGCCACGTCCGATCCAACCAGTCGGGGCAGCAGCTGGGTGCCGCCCATGTCCGGCGTGATGCCGAACTCGATCTCCCGCAGCCCGAGCTTCGCGTCCGCGGTGACGAATCGCAGGTCCGCGCCGAGCGTGAGCTGCAGCCCGCCGCCGATGGCGGCGCCGTGCACGGCGGCGACGACGGGCACGTCCGCCGCGCGCAGGGCCGAGACGATCCGCTGCCCCCGCCCGGGGATGCGCCGGCCGCCGGCGGCCGGGTCGCCCGGGTCCGCGAACGGCTTCTCGCCGGCCTCGCCCTCGGCGGCGAACGCGCGGAACTGGTCGAAGTCGAGCCCCGCACAGAATCCGTGCCCCACCCCGGACAGGACGACGGCCCGCACCGACGCGTCGCCGGCGAGGCGGGTGGCGACCGCCAGCAGCTCGTCGAACATCGCGTCGTTGATGGCGTTGCGCTTCTCCGGCCGGTTCAGCCGGACGTCCGCGATGGCGTCGACGATGTCGCACTCGACCACATTGCTCACGACCCCCACCGTAGTCCGGGGCGGGGGCTCGCGCCGGTCACGGATTCAGCAGGTGACCGCAGAGGTTGGGCTCCACGACGACGAATCCGCTGCCGGTCGTGTTCGCCTGCACGAACGAGTAGCACGTGGTCGGACGAGCCGGGCCGACCCGGAAACTGATCGTGTTGATCAGACCGTCCGCGTCATAGCTGTTCACCCCGCGCAGCGCCTCGATGAACCGCGCCCGGGTGGGGCAGGCGCCCGCCAGGTCCAGTCCGCGCAGGAAGATATCCGTGCTGATGTACGCGGCGACGGCGATGTCCTGCTCGGGCTGGGTGACCTGCGGGGCGAAGCGGTGCATCGCGGTGACGTAGGCATTGATGCCCGGACCGCCGAGCTCGAACGGGCGGTAGAACACCGGCACGGCGATGCCGGCCATCCGTGGGCCGTAGGTCTGCAGCAGGTCGTGGTCGTAGCCATTGGCGGACAGCACGACCTTCGGGTTGTAGCCGCCCCCACGCAGCGCGTCCACGACGTCGACGAGATCGTGCGGCTCGATGACGCCGACGACGGTGTCGGCCCGCGTCGCCGCGATCCGCCGCGCCACCAGCGCCGGGTCGTCGACCCCGGAGGTGTAGGTGACCGTGCCCAGCACCTGCACCCCGGCGGCCACCAGGCTGCGCGCGTAGGACTCGGCCGCGCTCGACTGCGCCGGCGACAGGGCGGTCTGCAGGATCACCGCGCGGCGTCCACCCCGCTCCTGGACGAACTGCCCCTGCGTGTCGACCGCGGCGCCGGTGGAGGTGGTCGCGGCGAACATGTTGGGCGCACGGGTCCAGATGTCGTCCGAGGCCATGCCGGTGACGGGCACGCCTCGCTGGGTGAGGTAGGCGGCGCTACCGGCCGCGGCCACCGACAGCTCGATCAGCCCGAACACCCCCCGCTGCTCGACGAGCTCGCGCGCGCCGATGCCGTTGGGCAGCGGGACGCCCTGGTCGTCACGCCACTGGTAGGTGATCCGCCGGCCGTGAACGCCGCCGGCGGCGTTGGCCGCCCCGAGCCGGGCGTCGATCCCGGCCCGGGCGGCCGCGTAGATCCCCGCGACCGGCCCGGAGTCCGGGTAGAGCACGCCGAGGCTGATCTGATGGTCGTCCACCCCGGGTGACGCGCAGGCCGCCACGGATGCCGGGTCGGACGACGAGCACCCCGCGAGCCCCGCGCCCACGGCGAGCAGGACCGCGGCAACCCCCGTGGCCGCGAACCGTCGTCCGAGCGGCCGACGGAGAAGGGACCCGGGACGTCGAGTGAACACCGTTTCTCCCTGGGGCGGAGCGGCGGAATTCCGCGATATACGGCAGACCCTGCGGGAATACCCGCGCAGCGGAGGGAACACTACCAAGAGATTCCGGCCCCGCGGGGGCCGAGTGGCGCTTCCCATCCACCGCACCCGAAAGGGGGAGCTGACCCCGTGAAGCTTGGCCTCAAATTTGCCAAGGATTCACCGAGCGGCCACCGCACGGCCTTTCCGGGACACTGCCGTCAGTGTCCCGCAGGCTACCGGACCAGCAACGGGACGCCAACGAGCACATTATCAAGCCATCGTGACGCCTTTAACATGACCAGCGCCGGGGACGATGCGGGACCGACCTGTCCCCCACTGGTCCCGCCGTCTCGCCGTCTCGCCGTCTCGCCGTCTCGCCGTCTCGCCGTCTCGCCGTCTCGCTTCCAGGAGACCCGCCGACGTCCTTCCGGGGTGATAGGACCAGCTGTCCTAACACCGGGTTTCAATCGGGTGACGGGTGCGGACGGCGCAACCGCGGAGCGATTCGACCGCACGCCAGTGCCCGGAACGCACCGGATGCCGCCGCATCGCACGCGTCGCACGGTAGGTTGGCGCCGTGCGCGAGGAGCACCGAACCCCAGTGGACGTCCTCCTGCTGCTGGTCCGTGACGAGCGGATCCTGCTCACCCTGCGCGCCGGCGACATCTACGGCAGCGGCTGGTGGGCGCTGCCCAGCGGGCGGATCGAACCGAACGAGGACGTCGTCAGCGCCGCCGTGCGCGAACTCGACGAGGAGCTCGGCCTCACGGTCGCCGCCCGGGACGTGACGTTCGCCGGCGTCACCCACGCGCTGCCGCCGGACAGCGAGGCCCGCCTCGGCTTCGGGTTCGCCGTGCGTCGCTGGCAGGGCGAGCCGACCATCCGGGAGCCCGACGTGTGCGCGGGCCTGTGCTGGCGTTCGCCGACCGACCTGCCCGACCGCACCCTGCCGTACACCCGGGAGATCGTCCGCCTCCATCTCACCGGCGAGGCCTTCTCCCGCCCCGGCTGGCCGGACCGTTAGACCCACGTGCCGAGTTGGTCGCCCGACGAGAGTTGCGGGGCCCGGTCGGCCGGAGCTGTCGCAGAGACGCGGCGACTAATCCGATATATCGTTGAGGGCACGGTATGGCGTGGCCGCCGAAGGAGGAGCGGGATGGCGGACGGTTCTGTGGGTCTCACCCCGGTGAATCTCAGCAAGGGGCGGGCGGCTCCTCGTGGCGGGCTGCGGGCCAGTGACGCGGACCGCGCGGCGGCCGCCGACTGGGTGTGCTGGGCCACCGGCACCGGCCAGCTGTCCCTGGAGGAGGCGGACGACCGGCTCGCCCGCGCCTACGCCGCCCGCACCCTCGACGAGCTCGCCCCGCTCACCGCGGACCTGCAGCCCCGGCCGCGCACCGAGCAGCCCGCTCCCCGCCCGTCGGCTCCGGCCGCGTGGCTACGCGAGCGCGGCGCGGCGCGGCTGCGTCCTTACCTGGTTCCGGTGGCGGTCGCGTCCTACATCGCGTTGCTGGTGCTGGTCTCCCGCGGGACCGGCTGGTTCCCCTGGCCGCTGCTCCTCGTCGGCCTCTTCGTCGCCAAGGCCCACCATCACCGCCACGGCATCGACCAGCCCCGCCGCCATCACCACCGCGACCACCATCATCACCACCGCCACCGCACACACGACAGCGAAGCCAGCCGCGTCGGCGGCTGAGCCGGACCAGACGCTGAGCCGGACCAGACCTTGAGCCGGCTCAGGCGCCCGCGGCGGGCAGCTCGTATCAGCGAAGGGTAATCCGCGCGCCCTGGTTGTTCAGCTGGGTGAGCCATGTGCCGAATCGGTGCTACCGGCCCGTCCGCCGGCCAGGGCTATGGACGGTAACCGCGGACGAAGAGTGCGACGCTGGCCGTGCGCGCGGCGGCGAGCGCGGCCTCGTCCGGACCGTCCGCCGCCGCCCCCGCCACGTCGCGCAGCGCGGACAGCTGCCAGCCCGTCCCCCACACCAGCGCGATGAACTGGCCCGACGCGCGGACCGGATCGTCGATGCGCAGCAGGCCGCCGTGCGCGAGCCGGGTGAGGTGGGCGCCCACCTCGGCGAAGACCGGCCGGGCCACCCGGGTGCGCCAGATCTCGAACAGCTCGGGGCGGCGCGACCCCTCGGTCCGCAGCAGCTGGCGCAGCGCCACGCTGCGCGGGTCACGGGCGATACCGGCGAGCCGCCTGGCCAGCTCGTCGAGCTGGGCTGCGGGATCGGGCGCCGCGTCCAGCGGATCCGCCCTGACCTCGTCCAACGCCTCGAGGGCCATGGCCAGGTGGGCCTCGACGACCGCCTGGAACAGGGAGTCCTTGTCGCCGAAGTGGCTGTAGACGGTCTGCCGGGACACGCCCGCCTCCCGCGCCACGTCCTCGAGCGTGGCGGCCGCGAAGCCGTGCCGGACGAACAGCCGCAGGGCGGCATCGATGATCGCCTGTCGCTTCGCCGGAAGCCCCCGCGGAGCCGGACGCCGGGGCCTGTCGGTCGGACCTTCCACCCCGCCAGGCTAGTCTTGGACATGTATGTCCAACTCTCTGGACATGATCGACTATTGAGGAGCAGTCCGATGCCTCTGAACAGCCCGGCGGATGACCTTTCCCGCACGGTCGTCATCGGCGCCGGCCCCGCCGGCCTGACGGCCGCGCACCAGCTCGCCGAGCGCGGACTGCCGGTGTCCGTCTTCGAGGCCGACGACGTCGTGGGCGGCATCAGCCGCACCGTGGTGCGGGACGGCTGGCGCTTCGACATCGGTGGTCACCGGTTCTTCACCAAGGTCGCCCGCGTCGAACAGCTGTGGCATCGGATCCTCGGTGACGAGGATTTTCTGATTCGTCCTCGCATGAGCCGGATCTACTACCGCGGAAATCTCTACGACTATCCGCTCCGCCCCCTGAACGCGCTGCGCAACCTCGGCCCGCGCGACTCCGCCCTCGCGCTCGCGTCGTATGGCTGGGCGAGGCTCCGGCCACCCCGGGATCCAGATGCCGACTATGAGGCGTGGCTCGTCTCCCGCTTCGGCTGGCGTCTCTACCGGACCTTCTTCAAGACGTACACCGAGAAGGTCTGGGGAATGCCGGTGAGCGAGATGCCCGCCGACTGGGCGGCCCAACGGGTGAAGAACATGTCACTCGCCGCCGCCGTCCTGGACGCGGTCCGGCCGGGCCGCGGGCGTTCCGACATCACCAGCCTGATCGAGCGGTTTCACTATCCGCGGCTCGGCCCGGGAATGATGTGGGAGGCGGCCGCACGTCAGGTCGTGAAGATGGGCGGATCGCTCACCCTGAACGCGGCCGTCACCGCGGTGCACCGGTCGGGCGGCCAGGTCGGCGCCGTCACGGTCACCCCCACGTCCGGTGAGCCGTACCAGGTGGCGGCCGACCACGTGATCTCGTCGACGCCGCTGTCCACCCTGGTGGCGAGCATCGACCCACCGCCTCCGCCGCCGGTCCTCGACGCGGCCCGCGACCTGCGGTACCGGGACTATCTGACTGTCGCGCTGGTCGTACCGCAGGAGTTCGGCTTTCCCGACAACTGGATCTATATCCACGACCCCGGGGTGCGGGTCGGCCGGATCCAGAACTACGGATCCTGGTCGCCGTTCATGGTGAAGGACGGGCGGACCTGTCTCGGGCTCGAGTACTTCGTCTTCGAGGGAGACGACATATGGTCCCGGTCGGACGACGACCTCGTCACCTTGGCGATCGCGGAGCTGGAGACGCTGGGCCTGGTGCGGCCGGGCGCCGTCGAGGCCGGCCATGTCGTGCGCGTCCCCAAGGCGTACCCGACCTACGACCAGTACTACCGGCGCAATGTCGAGGTGATCCGTGCATGGCTGGCTGCCAACCTCCCTCAGGTACACCCGGTCGGCCGCAACGGCATGCACCGTTACAACAACGCGGACCACTCGATGCTGACGGCCATGCTGACCGTGGAGAACATCCTGGACGGCACCGACCACGACGTCTGGTCCGTCAACGTCGACCAGGAATACCACGAGCAGACAACCTCCGCCGGCGCCGACGCCGGTACCGATGACGGACCTGGCTGGGCCCGCGGCACGGGGCGGGGCGCGCCGGTGGTCCGGCGGGCCGCGCGCCCGTCGTGATCCAGGCCGAGGCAGGGAGCTATCCCAGGTATTCGGCGACGACGCCGAGGTAGGTGTCGGTCAGCAGGGTTCGCTGGCGCGACAGGAAGTGCAGAATGCGCACGCCGGACGCCCGGGCCTCGTCGACGGAGGCGAACGCCCTGGGGCGGCGGTTCCAGCTCGAGTCGAGGGTGCGCACCCGCAGGCCGCTGGCGGCGATCGCGCGGACCAGGGCGAGCTGGTCCTCGCCGCGGAACCGGTTCCACTCCCGGTGCCAGCGGTCGAAGGCGTCCGCGGTGCGCCTCCCCTGCCCGAACAGCATGACACCGCTGTTGTAGTAGCGGCGCCCGGTCAGGCCCAGGTCACGCATGAGCTGGTATTCCGGGGCGCGGCGGGCCGGGTCGTTGACGCTGTGTGTCAGCACGTGCCCGACCGACGCGTGCATGTCCGGGGCCATCGCCATGTCGTGCCCGGCCAGCTGCTCCCAGATCTCGCCGATCGAGGAGATCACCACCGTGTCGGCGTCGAGGAACAGGGTCCGCTCGAACGACCATCGGTACAGCTGGGTCTTGTGGAAGCGGCTGGCGAAGCCGCGGGACAGCTCCCCGACGACGTGAGCCTCGCATTCGAGGTCGGCGAGGTCTCGGCTCGGCCGGTCGGTGACGACCCGGACCGGGCCGTCGTAGCCGTGCAGCCGCAGCGTGCGGGCGCTGTCCGTCGCCAGCCGCCCGTACTCCTCGCCCAGCGCCAGGTACAGCACCCCCTTCGACGGCGACCGGCGCGGTCGCCGCGCCCCGTTCGTTCCCGGACGGGCGGCCGCGGGAACGACGTCGACCCGGTCGCGGTCGACCTGGTCGCGGTCAGGTTGCCGGGGCAGGCGGGGAGCAGGGGCGTGGGCAGGGCCTGCCGGGCGCAGCGCCGGCCAGCCGAGGTCGAGGGCGGCCCGCATGAAGTCCACCCGGCGCCGCAGGTGGTCGGGGCGCCGGTGCAGCGCGTGCGGATCAGGTAGTTCGGCCTCGTTCATGAGCGTCGCCGGATCGGGATCGGACGGGGTCAGATAGTTGCGCAGTCCGCCGCACAGCCGCATCGCCACGCAGAGCACCATGTCGTCCTCGGGCACCGTCTCGTCGACATAGTTCATCAGCCAACGGAGCTGGGCGACGTGGTGCAGATTTCTGGTGCGCACGAAGAATCCCCGGACAAGAACGTCCACCTCCCGCGCCCGAGGCAGCCGCGGCACGTCACGGGGGCTGTAGACGCCGGATTCGGGAATGACTCGGCCAAGCTGCCCGATCACGCCCAGATCCGGCAGCGATCCGGCCGTTTCAACGAAGTGCTCGACGCACCGCCGGCCGGGCACCATGTCGTCGTCGACGAAGAACGTGAACTCGTGGTCGTACGCGGCCAGCGGCACGAACCGGGAGTACGGCCCGGTGTTGTGCTGCCAGCGGTAGACCCGGTCGGCCGCGCCCAGGACCTCCGCCGGCAGCGCGAACCGGGGCTCGGGGTGAGTATCGCAAATCGTCACCGTACATGCTGTCGATTGGTTACGCAGTGCACGAACAATCCGGCCGACGTTTTGCGGCCTCTTCCAGTTTATGACAACGGCTTCAACGTTTTTTGCGGCAGCCATCGACAACGTCCCGGGGAAGTGAAGGCACAACAGCAGTGGAGGCGAAGGAGGTGAGCCCACGCGCGCGGACAGGCGGAGCCGTGCGGAATCACGGCGCTCCTGGCGCGGACGGGGTTGGTCTAAATATTGCCACGCCAGCCGGGGGGCGCCCACGCACTCCCGAAAGCTCCCATCTCTACGTGATGCAGGTCACATGGCAACGTTCGTCGCCGGAGCGTCCGACGCCGTTCGGACAAGACGCAACCGCGCCCGCTCCCGCCCGGCCGACGCTCCACCGCTCCCCCAGGCCGGCACCGCCCGCAGCTTCCCCAGCGGCACCGCGGCCACGACGGCGTCGGCGAGGGAACCGAACGCGCCGGGGCCCGCGGGAAACGGGACGCCGACGGTCACCACCCCGCGGGCGTCGACCAGGGCGGCCATCTCTGCCAGCTGGGCCACCGGCGCCAGTCGGTGGGCTGTGGCGGCCGACACCTCCGGATCGGCGGCGACGAGCCAGACCGGCATCCGGGCCAGCAGGTCACGTCCCTGATGCACCAGGCGGCGGGCATCGCGCGCCCAGCGGCCGCCGCGCAGCGCGCCGGCCACGACCACCGCGTCGAAGGGGGCCACGCCGCCCACCTGCCGCACCGGGCTGACCTCGGTGTCCAGCCCTCGGGCCAGCAGCGCGGCGCCGAGCGCCGCGGCCACCCGGCCGGCCCCCCCGTACGTCGTCCCGTACACCACCAGAGCTCGCGTCACCGCAGCCTCCACCCGCGCCGTCCGGTTCGTCCCGGCATGGACGGCACACATCCGTCGCACGCTCGTAACTCAGTGGACATCCGTGGCGCGGCCCACACCAGCCGCCGAACGTCGGCGCCGCGGGGGACATCCGGACCCGCCGCGGCAGGAGATAGGGCGCTAAGCGTGCCTGCGGGAGCGGCGCAGCCAGCGGCGCAGGCGGGGGCGGCCGGCGTCGGCCCAAGTGGTCTCGAAGGAGGTCAGCAGCGTGCCGGCGCGGGCGCGTTCCTGCCCGGCGAGCAGGCCATAGGTGAACGACGACTCGCCGGCGAGGTTCGCCGAGACCGCGAGGCGGCGCAGCCGGGCCAGCGCCACCACGCTGTCATGATGCTCGCCGAGCTCGTTCTGCACCCGCCGGGCCCGCTTCGCCAGGCGGACGGCGTCCCTGCCCGCCACCGGCTCCATCAGCTCGCAGGCATAGCGCAGCCGCTTCGCCGCCTTGCGGGCACCGTGGTAGGCGATGTCACGCTCCGCGCCGGCGACGGTGATCGCGCGGGCACGGTCCACCCGCCGGGTGAGCCGCCGATCAGCCTTGGCGACCAGCTTCGGCAGCACCGCCCGGGCCCGCCTGCGCGCGAGGTCGGTCTGCTCCGCGTCCCCGACGAAGGCGAGCAGCTCCTCGATGAACGCGAGGTACCGCGACCCGCGCAGGTAGTCGAGCGCAGCCTCCCGAGCCCGCAGCCGCTCCCCCAGAAACGTCTCCTGCACGCGGGCCCGCACCGGGCCGAGCAGCATGTCGACGGGCTGCTCAGCGAGTGCCCGGGTGAAGCCGGCGAGCAGCACCTCGGCGTCGCGCGGCTCGCCGAGCACCTCGCCGATCTCCCGCAGCCCGGCCTCGATCGGCCCGGCCCGCCCGGCGTCGAACAGCGGCCGGAAGGTCTGGACGGTGCTGCGCAACCGCCGCGCGGCGACCCGCATGTCGTGCACGGACTCGGGCGCGTCGATCCGCACTCCCGGATCATTGTCGAGCAGCGCCGCGGTGTGCTCGACCAGGTAGGCGTGGATGACCTCGCCGGCGGTCGCGGAGGCGGTGGGGCGCGGCCGCTCGGCCTCGAGATCGGGCCGGCCGACGTCGACGGCGAGGGCCCGGCGCAGCTTCGACGGCAGCACCGCGGGCCGAGCCCCGGCCTCCCGCAGTATTTCCCCGGCGGCGGGCAGCAGCGCGACGGCGGCCGGGTCGAGCGCCTCGATCTCGATCTCGCGCCACCGGGAGACGATCGTCCGCCGCCCCATCGTGCGAGCGTTGACCTCGTCGTCGGCGACCTCGAGCAGATCGTGCCCGGCCGCGTCGCGCAGCCGCCGCACCCGCCGCACGGTCGTCACCCGCGCCACCGGATGCAGCTCGGCGCCCCGAATCCGGACGGCGACCAGATCAACCAGGTCGTCCGGGACGTGACCCGCCTCGCCGAGCGGGCGGCCGATCTCGTCGCGGGCGCCGTCCGCGGTGGGGATCTTGAGGTGCCAGCCGGCGTCGTCGCCGCCCTCCCGGCGGCGCAGCGTCATCCGGTTGCGGGCCAGGCGCAGATCGTCGGTGTCGAAGTAAACGGCATCCAGCCGCTTCTCACCACGATCCGCGATCGAATCTACGCCCGGGACGCCGTCGAACGGAGGCACCCGGAACGCCTCGTTCACGGCGAACGTGTGCTCCACCTCATGGACGACGGTCATGATCGGGCCTCCCCACGCCAGTGCGCTGTCTCGCACCCGTTCCCCACCCTCAACCCTGAAACCCTGAAGCTCCACGCGAGTCGGCCGCCCGGCTCCGATGGCCCTCACCGGGGACCACCGGGGACGCCGGACGGGCCCGTCCCCCGTCTGGCGCCACCGGTAGCTCGGTCGTGGTTGCATTTCGGTGCAAGGCGTCACCAAGATGGATGGCCACCGGGAGGGACGACGGCACCCGGCTGCTGTCCATCGGCCGTCTGCGCCGCCGGCGGCCGCTCTGGCGGTGGGAACTCGCCTGCAGGCCCGCCGCCGAGGGCCGGGCCTTCAAGCACGGTCGGGCGGTGCCCGCGCTGGCCTGGGGGCTGCTCGGCGCCACGGCCGGTGGGGTAGCCCTCGGCCTCGTCTCGGGGAGCTGGGCGTATGCGCCCCAGGGCGTCTTCCTCGGCGCCGCCTATGTCCTGAACGCCTGGGCCTTCACCGGCGGCGCGCCCCGACTGCCCTTACTGTGATCGATGCCAACCGCCGTCAACCGCACTGTTCTGGGGGATACGTGACACGCAGGCGCATCGGGAGTACCAGGGTCCTGGCGATGGTATCGGCGGTGTTCGGACTGACCATGGCCCTGGGCGCATGCAACAGCGGCCAGCAGCAGGCGGCCGTCCCCACCTCCACTGTCGTGGACACCGCGAGGTCCGAGACACCCACCGCCACGGCATCCCCGACGCTGGCTGTCACCGCATCCCCGACGTTCACATCCCCGACGTCCGCGTCCCCGACGTCCGCGTCCCAGGCGTCCGCGTCCCAGGCGTCCGTCGCCACCGCGTCCCCGTCACCCGTCGCCGCGATCGCCGACGCGGTGAAGCGTGATCCAGACGTCGCCCAGGACGCGGTCGTCGAGAAGGTCACGGTCTCCTCGATCGACCCCACCTGGGCCGTCGCCGCCGCTTCCTCACCCACCGCCGGCGGCGCCCAGGCGGTGCTGCACCGGACCCGCGGCACCTGGAAGGTCGTGGACCTCGGTTCCTCCGAGGTCGGCTGCGGCGTCGGCGTCCCCGCCGCCGTCAGGACCGAGCTCGGCCTGGAATGCCCCAGCTGACCTGGTCTCGCCCCCGGTCAGGTGAGGGTGACGCGGTGGGGGGCGGTGTAGATGTTCATCGTGTCGCCGCGGACGAAGCCGGCGAGGGTCATGCCCGTCTCCTCGGCGAGGTCGATGGCGAGGGTGGAGGGAGCGGAGACGGCGGCGAGCATCGGGATGCCGGCCATCATCGCCTTCTGCACCAGCTCGAAGGACACCCGGCCGCTGACCACCAGGATCTGGCCGGTCAGCGGCACCCGGCCGGCGCGCGCGGCGGCACCGATCACCTTGTCGACGGCGTTGTGGCGGCCGACGTCCTCCCGGACGACCCAGGGCACACCGTCCGGCCCGGCGAGACCTGCCGCGTGCAGGCCGCCGGTCGTGGCGAACAACCGCTGGGC
The DNA here is from genome assembly GCF_059816245.1 of Frankia sp. RB5. NCBI lineage: Bacteria > Bacillati > Actinomycetota > Actinomycetes > Frankiales > Frankiaceae > Frankia > Frankia sp. RB5. Next base: position 120,730 of record NZ_JCBATA010000011.1, on the reverse strand, counting down.
GGCGCGCAGCGCCTCGGGCAGGCCGGTGACGATCTCGGGCCTGACCCGCAGCGGGTCGTCGGCGACGGGGAAGCGGCCGCGCAGCCGGACCGCGTCGATGCTCGCCTTGCCGCACAGGCCGCAGGAACTGGTGGTGTAGAAGGCGCGGGCGACGTCGACCTCGGGCGGCGGCACACCGTCAGCGAGCGTCACGTCGAGGACGTTGTAGGTGGGCCGCCCAGCCTCGTCGACGGCGCCGTCCTGGCCCACGCAGTAGCGCATGGCGGTGACGTCGCGCCCGTCGCCGATCACACCCTCGCCGAGCAGGAAGCCGAGCGCGAGGTCCATGTCGTCGCCGGGGGTGCGCATGGTGACGGCGAGCGCCCGCCCGCCGACCCGGATCTCCAGCGGCTCCTCGCCGGCGATCGTGTCCGGCCGGACCGCGGCCTGCGCGCCCGCCCGCACCCGGATCACCCGCCGCCGGTCACTGGCCCGTCCCATCCGGTCTACTCCTGCGCCGCACGGGCGCCCGGCTCCGCACGGACGACCGGCTCCAGGCGGACGACCAGGGATTTCGACGTGGGCGTGTTGCTGCGCGCGGCGGTGGAGTCCAGCGGGACGAGGACGTTCGTCTCCGGGAAGTAGGCGGCGGCGCAACCGCGGGCGGTCGGGAACGCCACGGCCCGGAAGTTCTCCGCGCGACGGTCCGCGCCGTCAGTCCAGACACTGACCAGGTCGACATGGTCGCCGTCTGCGATGCCGAGCGCGGCGAGGTCGTCGGGGTGGACGAACACCACCCGCCGTCCGCCGCGCACCCCGCGGTAACGGTCGTCGAGGCCGTAGACGGTGGTGTTGTACTGGTCATGCGAGCGCACCGTCTGCAGCAGCAGATGCCCGGGCGGCACGCGCAGGATCTCCACCGCGTTCACGGTGAACGCCGCGCGCCCGTCCGGCGTCGGGAAGGTGCGGCTGTCCCGCGGCGGATGCGGAAGCTGGAAGCCACCCGGCGCGGCGAGCCGGGCATCGAAGTCCTCGAATCCCGGCACCACCCGGGCGATGTGACCGCGGATCCGCCGGTAGTCCCCGGCCAACCCCGACCAGTCCACCGAATCGTCCGCCCGGCGGGCGAGGGTGGCCTCCGCCAGCCCGCAGACGATCGCGACCTCCGAGCGCAGGTCCGGCCCGGCCGGCGGCAGCGTGCCCCGGGAGGCGTGCACCATGCCCATCGAATCCTCGACGCTGACCTGCTGCGCCCCACCCGCCCGCACATCGACCTCGGTGCGCCCCAACGTCGGCAGGATCAACGCCGCCTGCCCCGTCACCGCATGGGAACGGTTCAACGTCGTCGACACCTGCACCGTCAGCCGACACGCCCGCATCGCCGCCTCGGTCACCGCCGAATCCGGCCCGGCCGCAACGAAGTTCCCACCCAGGCCGAGGAACACCCGCACCCGACCGTCACGCATCGCCCGGATCGTCTCCACCACGTCATGGCCGTGCGCCCGCGGCGGAGTGAAGGTGAACTCGGCACCCAACGCGTCAAGGAATGCGTCGGGCATCTTCTCCCAGATTCCCATCGTGCGGTCACCCTGGACGTTGGAATGCCCGCGCACCGGGCACACCCCCGCCCCCGGCCGGCCGATGTTCCCCCGCAGCAGCAGGAAGTTCACGACCTCCTGAATCGTCGCGACCGCGTTCGCGTGCTGGGTCAGGCCCATCGCCCAGCACACCACCACCCGGTCGGCGGCCAGCACCCGGCGGGCCAGCTCGTCGATCTCGGTGGCGGCGAGCCCCGTCGCCACGGCGATGTCGGCGTCGGTCAGGTGCGCACGAACATGGTGGACGAACTCGGTGAATCCGCTGGTGTGCTCGGCGAGGAAGGCGTGGTCGAGCACCGTGCCGGGGGCCGCGTCCTCCGCGTCGAGCAGCCGGCGCGACAACCCCTGAAACAGCGCCATGTCCCCGTTCAGCCGGATCTGCAGGAACTGGTCGGCCAACGCCGTGCCACGCCCCACCATCCCCCGGGCGTGCTGCGGATTACGAAAACGCAGCAACCCCGCCTCCGGCAATGGATTCACCGCGACTATACTGCCGCCCGCCCGCTTCACCCGCTCCAACGAACTAAGCATCCGCGGATGATTCGTCCCCGGATTCTGCCCCACCACCAGCACCAGATCCGCGGACTCCAGATCGGCCAGTGTCACCGACCCCTTACCCACTCCGATCGTCGAGGTCAACGCCGCCCCCGACGACTCGTGACACATGTTCGAACAGTCCGGCAGGTTGTTCGTCCCGAACATCCGCGCGAACAACTGCCACACGAACGCCGCCTCGTTGCTGGTGCGCCCGGAGGTGTAGAACGCGGCCTCGTCCGGGCTGTCGAGAGCCCCCAGTTCGGCGGCGACGATTCGGAACGCCTCGTCCCAGCCGACCGGGACGTAATGATCCGCGCCCGGCGCCCTGTACACCGGCTCCACGATCCGACCGCGGCTGCCCAACCAGTGGCCGGAGCGACCGGCGAGGTCGGACACCGGATGCGCCGCGAAGAACTGCCGCGTCACCCGGCTACGGGTCGCCTCCTCCGCCACCGCCTTCGCGCCGTTCTCGCAGAACTCGGCGACGGACCGCTCCCCCGGCGGCGGCTCCGGCCACGCACACCCCGGACAGTCGAACCCGTGGTCCTGGTTGACCAGCCGCAGCGTCCGCACCGCCCGGCCCGGCCCCATCCGCTCCCACGACTGCGCCAGCGCGTGCCCCACCCCCGCCAGCCCCGCCGCCGACGACGCGGGCGCCCCCACCCGTAGCCGGGCGTCGTCATCCCTCAGGTCCCCGCCGCCGCTGCCCATGGTCTCCACCATCCTCGCGATCGACGCCGGACACCACCACCAGCAACCGCCAGGCCGGCGACCACCCCGCGACCACCCGCTTCCGCTGCCGACGCCTACGCCGTCCGCCGGGGGCGGAACAGCTGTCCGCTCAGAAGCAGTCGTGAGCGACGTCCGCCGGACGACCGGGCCGACACCGCCAGCAGGGCGTTTGACCTGGTGACGCGCCACGACTCGGGAATCTGACCGAGAAGACGTTCGGCGGCTTTCGGTCGATGCCGGCAGCGCCACCGTTTCCGCCTGGTCGGGGACACCTGCACCGCCACAACGCCGGCTCGGCCGGTGGCTGATCAGCCACCGGCCGAGCGCGGGGTCTTGTTTCTGGTGCGGCGTGTCACCCCGGGGGGTCTGCCCTACGCCTGGTCAGGGCTTCGCGGCCAGGGCGGGTGTGGGGGACGGAGCCGGAGCCGGGGTCGGGGCCGGGGCCGGGGCCGAGGTCCCGGAAACGGTCCAGGTGATCGTGACCTCTCCGTTGCCGCCGTTGATGGTGCCGGCGTTGACTCCGGTCGTCAGGGTCGGGTTCACGATGCTCGACGCGGCGAACGAGCTACCACCGGCGCCTCCGCCGCCGGCGCCTCCGTAGCCGCCGAAGGTGCCGCCGCCGCCGGAGCCGCCACCACCGCCGAAGTAGCCACCGCCCGCACCGCCGCCGGCACCACCACCGGAGGTGGTCGCGGTCGGGTCCGAGCACGCGGGGGTGTACATGCCGTTGCAGGGCTTGTTTCCGGCCCCGCCGGTCCCGCCGGCTCCGGAGATGCCGTCAGTACCGTCGCCGCCGCAGCGCGGATCGGTCAGCGGGTCGCTGGGCGCGGGGTTTCCCGCGCCATGACGGCATGCGTTCAGCCCACCGGTGCCTCCGGCGCTCTGGGTGCCGGCCTTGCCCGGGAGTCCGGCGTTGCCACCGTCCACGGTCGCCCCGGCGTCGGTGCCGGCGTCGCCCCCGGCCCCACCGAGCGCGTTGCCCTGACCGCCGATACCACCGCCGCCACCGCCGCCACCGGCGACCAGCACCCGGGTGGAGAGGCCACAGGCGAGCGTGACACACCCCGTCGTCGTGGTGCGTACGTCGGAGGCACCGCCGCCACCGGAGCCGTTACCACCGTTGTGTGCGGTTCCGCCGTTCGCACCGGAGGCATCACCGGACCCACCGAACCCGCCGAGTGCTCCCGATCCGCCGGACGGGCCGTTACTCATCCCGCCCGAGCGTGACGCCGCAGTGCCATCGGCGCCTCTGCCTGCCACGTCGACCTGCAGGACCTGTCCGCCGGTCAGACCCGTCAGCGTCCCCGTTGCCTGGCCACCGCTGCCGCCGGGACGTCCGGTGAGGTCCCCCGCGGGAGACGGGTGCGCGGCGTCACCAGCGATGTAGTAGTGCCCACCCTGGGCGCCGGTCACCGTGATCTCGACCGAGCTCACACCCGCGGGCACGGTGAAGGTGTCCGATCCGACCGAGTCATAGGTGCAGCTCATGGTCGTCGTGCCGGTCTGCGCACCGGTCTTCCCGCACACCGGCCCGGCTGCCACGGCCGGCGCCGGGGCGATCGCGATTCCCACCGGCCGTTCACCGACGGAAATCGGGGTTCCGGTGATGCCCGTGGCCACGTCGATCGGCGTCACCGAGTTGCTGTCGCGGTTGACCGCGTAGGCCGCCACGCCGTCCGGTGTCACCGCGATGGCGAACGGCTCGACACCTCCCGTCGAGATGGTGGCGCGAGGCGTGTTGGTGGCCACGTCGATCGGCGTCACGACGGCCTCGCGCTCATTGGTGACGTACAGGGTCTTGCCGTCGGGAGTCATCGCGATGCCGACGGGGCGGTCGCTCACCGGAATGGGTTTCTCGGCAGTGTTGGTGGCCACGTCGATCGGCGTCACCGTGGAACTGCCCGCATTGGCGTTGTCGACGACGTACACGGTCTTGCCGTCCGGCGTGATCGCGAGCCACTGCGGGTTGTTCCCGGCGGGGATCGGCGTGCCGGGGGTGTTGGTGGCCACGTCGATCGGCGTCACCGTGTTGCTCGCGGCATTGCCGACGTAGGCGGTCTTGCCGTCCGGCGTGATCACGACGCCGTGCGCGTCGGCACCTACCGGGATCCGGGCGCCGGGAGTGCCCGTGGCCAGGTCTATCGGCGTCACGTCATTGCTGGCGTTGTCCACGACGTAGGCGGTCTTGCCGTTGGGAGTCACCGCGACTCCGAACGGGAACTGGCCGACCGGGATCGGCGTGCCGGGAGTGTTGGTGGCCACGTCGATCGGCGTCACGGTGTTGTCGGCCCGGTTCGTCACATAGAGCGTCTTGCCGTCAGGCGTGACGGTGATCCCTCGGGGGCTGTTTCCGACCTTGATCGGGGTGCCAGCCGTATTGGTGGTGACGTCGATCGGCGTCACCGTGTTACCGGTGTTGTTGATGACGTAAGCCGTGGCCGCGGCCGGTTTCGCGCCCGGGCCCTGCGTCGGTCCCGAGGTCGGGGTCGACGTCGCAGTCGAGGTCGGAGTCGACGTCGGGGACGCGGAGGGACTGGTCGACGGCGTCGGGCTGGGCGACGCGGAGGTACCCCAGGAGATGGTGACCTGACCGTTCCCGGTGTTGATGGTCCCGGTGTTGACACCAGCGGTCAGAACGGCAGAGGTCACCGCGGCGGACGTGAAGGAGCTGCCGCCGCCGCCACCGGCCCCTGCGCCGCCGCCACCGATGCTGGTGCCACCGCCGCCCGAGGCGCCGCCGCCACCGAAGTAGCCGCCACCGCCACCGCCACCAGCGCCACCGCCAGACTGCGTGTCATCGGGGTTGCGGCAGGGCGGGTTGTGCTCACCCAGGCAGGCCTGGTTTCCCACGCCGCCGACGCCGCCCGTGCCCGCGGCGCCGGCGGTGCCATCACCGCCGAAACGCGGATCGTCGGGATCGGGGGGAGGCGGTGTCGCGTGCCGTCCGGGGTTGAGGCCCGCGATCCCGCCCGCGGCCTGGCTGCCGCCACCGCCAGGCGCCCCCGGGTGGCCGCCGTCGACGATGGAACCACCGGCATCGCCGGCAGCTCCGCCACCCGCGCCACCCGCGCCAGGAAGCGCGTAGCCCTGGCCTCCGGTGCCGCCACCGCCGCCGCCGCCCGCGCCGACCAGCGCCCGGTCGGACAGGGTGCACTTCAATGCCGCGCAACCCGCGGTAGCGATCCGTACGTCGGAGGAACCGCCGCCACCGGAGCCGTTGCCACCGTTGTTACTCGCGGTCCCGCCATCGGCCCCGCCGGCGTCTCCCTTGCCGCCGGCCACACCGCCGTTGGAGCCGCCGAACCCGCCCACGGCACCCTGCCCGCCGGACGGCCCGTTGTTCTTTCCGCCCGAGCGGCTGGCCGCAGTGCCGTCGGCGCCCTTACCGGCGACATCGACCTGCAGCACCCGGCCTGATGGCAGGCCCGTTATCGTGCCGGACGCCTGGCCGCCGCCCCCACCGGGACGGCCGGTTATGTCTCCTACCGGCGAGCCGCCGTGAGCGGCGTCACCGGCAAGAAAATAGTGGCCGCCCTGGGCGCCGACCACCGTGATCTGAACCCACCGTGCACCCGCGGGAGTCGTGAAGGTGTCCGACCCGACCGTGTTGTAGGTGCACGTCGTCCCGCTGAGGACGCCCGATTTCCCACATGGCGAAGGGCCGGACGGCTCGCAGCCGGTCAATCCCAGACTCACCGCCATGCCCAGCGCCGAAGCAGACCATGCGACGATATGGCGACGTCGCAGGATGCTGCGCCTCCGTTGACCGCGTGTTCGCGATCCAAACAAACCTACCAAGACCAGGCACCCTCTTAGCTATGCACCCTGAAATCGAAGTTCCAGGGATCCCAAATTTTTCTGCGTCCATCGATGGACGCCACCGACTCTCTCGGGCACGCGGAGAGATCACCTCGAACCGAGATACCAATCACCTGGGTTCGAGGTGTGGATTGTCCGGCCAGGCTGGTGAGGCCCTGCCCTGTATGCGCGATCATCGAGGCAGGTCGAACACGCCGGCCGGGCTGTCGCAGGCCGGCGGTCGAGGATCAGGTCGAGATGAAAGGATTACGTGGGACCGCGAGTTCTGGGTGTCCTCAGACGCCGTCGTTGACGCACAGCGCCCAAGCGTCGGAGTAGGTGCTCGGTGAGCTCATACCCCCGGTGTGGGTGAAGGCCGTCCAGTAGGCCGCCGTGGTGGTCCCGTTGCTCACCGGATTACCGCTCGAGTCACTCGGGTAGCTTCCGTTCAGATGGTCGCCGCCGGAGCCAGGTCCGGTGAAGTCGGTCGTGGTCACGCTGCCCCCGCTGATAGCAGCGCCCCCGCTGATCAGCTTTCCGTCCCCACTGGGGCAGTTGACCGTCACCTTCTGGCCCGTGCCACCCGTGGTCGGACCGCTCGCCTCGCTGTAGTGCACCTTCACCGTCACGCCACTGATATTGATGCTGTTTCCGCTGCAGATCGCGTAGACGTAGGTCTCGTTGGTGCTGTTGGTGGCGTTCGCCCACCCGACGGCGGTCCAGGAGCCGGGATTGGTCTCCCCATCGGCCGCGGCCTTCTGACCGAAGTCATGCGCGGAGTTGTTGAAGGTGGGAAAACTTGCGATCGTCTTGAAGTCGCCGGCACTGGCCGGGGTGGCACGCATACCGCCGCCGAGCAGGATCGTGTTCGACGGGCAGGTGGCGGTCACCCGACCCACCGTTGTCGCCGTGGTGGGTGCGTTGACCTTGTTCATGACCACCTGGGTGTGATTGATCAGGTTGCTGGTGAAGCACACCGCGTAAGGGGTCGTGGAGAAGGAGCTGTCAGCCTGGCCGCCGCTTCCACCGATCCCGAGCCAGTGGGTCACGTCCGTACCGACGACACCGGTGGTACCGGTGTACTCGGAGGTGCCGTCGGAGCTGGGCGAGGAACCCATCACGTGGTTGCCGTTGCCGGTGCCGGTGGCCTGGTTGATCCCACCACCGGAGATCAGACCGCTGCTGCAGTCCGCGTGGGTCGAGATCTCGGAGTTCGCGGTCGAGGGACCACTGGTGGCGCCAGGCGTTTTCACCGTGACAGCCACGGTGTTGGCAAAGGCGGCGGCCGGGAAGGCCACGGCCAGCGCGGCGCCCAGGACAAGGACTGTTCCCGTTGTGCGCGTGCGTACAGACAGATGTGCTCTCACGTCAACCTTTGCGTAGGGGGCGCGATGTGGGCAGGACCGCCACATTCACACCGGAAGAACAATTTCCGAGGTAGAGGCGCAGGTTGTGCGACGCCGCACAAGGTCCGCAGATGCGGCGGCATCGAGGGAAAACATCCGCATCCACGTCGAACTTCTAGTCTCCTTGCCGCTCCGTGTCAAGATGACTCAAGAGTCCGGATGATTTTTGATCTCGCTGCCGAGCTGGCCCATAGTCGGTGACCGGTCTGGACCTCAGCCCTCGGGCCTGCGGACAGCAGTGCTCGACCACCGGCGGCTCGGACACTCAATCCCATCGCAGGCAGAACCGGTGCAGCCCCAGGCGCGGCCGCCTGTGGGGACCGATGCGGGCGTGGCGGGCGGACCTGTCCAGTGGCGATTACCGTGTCTTTTGTCGTTGTCGGAGTGACTTTTCGCTTGGGTTTTTATGGGTGGCATGTGTGAGAGTTGATCGCAGTGGATCTACCGGTGGGCCATTCGGTCCGTACCTCGGGTTCGGACAACCCGCAGCTCACCGGTGTGCCGGCAGGGGCCCGGGTATGTGGACGTCCCGGGTCTGGCCCGCAGCGGTCGCGCCGCCCTCGATCTCCCAACATCACAGGGTCCCCCGCCCTGCGCACCAGCAGGCTCGATAAACGCGGCAAACAGTCGCACGCCGACACGGCGGCGGCGGTCGCCGGCATCGGCGGCCATCCATCGCATCCGCCGGCCAGCCCCGCCCCAGGGCGACGCCTGTCTGATCATCGTGCCGGTCCCGCCCACCTCACAGGAGCGACCCAGATCGGCACGCCCAGCCGCAGCCCGAGCTGGAAGACGTTGCCGAAGCGGCGCCTCCGGTGGCCTACCGGCCAGTCCAGGCGGGTGGGCGCATCTCCAGGAAGGCGCGGACGCCCTCGGCGGCGTCGGCGGAGTCGCGGATCGCGTCGAGGGCGCCGGCGGTGGCCTGCCAGCCGGCGGCGTCGGCGGCCGCGAGGCAGGCCCGCACGGCGCTCGGCGCGTTGCGACAGATCCGCTCGGCCGGCACGAGGGCGGCCTCCAGTGCCCGGCCGGGTTCGGCGAGCACGTTGACGAGGCCCGCCTCGTAGGCGCGCCGGGCGTCGAAGGGATCGCCGACGAGGATGAGCTCGCGGGCCAGGTTCAGCGGCAGTGTGCCCGCGGGCCGCGAAACAGCGCGCCACAGGTGGGGACGACGCCAATCGTCACCTCCGGCAGGCCGAACCTGGCGTCGGCGCCCGCCACGACGAGGTCACAGGCCAGCACGATCTCCAGGCCGCCACCGAGCGCGGGGCCCTCGACCGCGGCGATGAGCGGCGTGCGGCGATGAGCGGCGTGCGGCGATGCCGGCGGACCACGCCGTACTCCCCGCACCGCTCGGTGACGTTGTCGCCGCCGGCGGTCAGGTCGCTGCCGGCGCAGAACACCGTCGGGGTGCCGGTGAGCACGCCGACCCAGAGGTCGTCGTCGTCGAGCAGGTTCAGCGCGGCGTCGTCGTCCCCCCGGCCGGCGTCCGCCATCCGTCAGCGCCCGTCCGCGCGCGGCCCGACCCCGGCCGGGCGCCGGCCGAGCCGGGCCGCGAGCTCGACCACCGACCGCTTCGCCGCGTCGAGCTGCCCCCGGGCCTCGTCACGCAGCTCCGCCAGCGCCGGGATCCGCGAGGCGAGCGTCCCGTCCGTGGTCACGACCGTCACCTCCATGCCGCACGAACGCCCCAGCACCAGCTCGATCGGCGGCACGCTGTGGTCCCAGCCCTCCGTGGGGCTGCCGGATCCGTACGTCGCCCCGCGCGCGCTGACGATCACCACCGGCCGGCCGGCGAGCGGCCTTTCGGCACTGTCGAACGGCGCGGTGACGCCGAGGACGTGCACCTGGTCGAGCCAGGCCTTCAACGTCGAGGGCAGCGACCAGTTGTACATCGGCGCGCCGACGAGCAGCACGTCCGCCGCGAGCAGCTCCGCCAGCAGGGCGTCCTGCGCGGCTGCCGCGGCGGGGTCGGGGATCTCGCCCGGCCGGCGCAGCCGGGGCGCCCAGTGCAGCGCGGGGTGGTTCAGATGCGGCGGCGGATCGGCGTGCAGATCACGGTAGGTGACCGTGTGGGCGGCGCTGAGCCCGCGCCAGGTGTCGGCGAAGGTCCGGGTCAGCGCCCGCGTGGTCGACTCCCCCACGTCGGCGGACGAGTCGAGGTGCAGCAGTCCGGGCATACGCGCTCCTTGCACGGAACAGGGGCACGAGGCACGGAACAGCGGACACGGGCCGCCACGCGGCCCCGTACTCACGGCCGAGGCAGCGCCGACTCTACGCCACGTCGCGCCGCCCGGACGGTGGGACGACGGCGCCTGTCCGCATCCACGACCTTGACGCCATACGTGGCGGCTATCACAGTGTGGGCGAATAACAGAAAGTTCATTCGAATATTCGAACAATCCGCGACGCAGGCCACCCTCGGTGGACGGGGGTGCCCGTCTCATCGACATGGCACGGCCATCGAGGAGAAGACATGAGCGTGACGACCAGGCCCGCGCCCCCGGCTGGACGGCCATCGCCCGACCAGGTGGTCGACTTATGGCTGGCGAGGTTCGCCGCCGCGATGACCACTCCCGCGGCGCCGGGCCTGCGCGACCTGATCGCCCCCAACGGCTGGTGGCGCGACTTCGTCAGCCTCGACTGGCAGCTGGCCAGCTACCACACCCCCGAGGCCATCACGCGCTTCGTCGCGAGGGCACCGCAGTTCCCGTTCCTCTCCGTCCGCCGGACCGACGGCGTCGGCGATATCCACGTCGACACCGGCGAGGCGAGCTGGGTCGAGTGCTTCCTCACCTGGACGACGGCGACCGGCGAGGGGTCCGCACACGTCCGACTGGTGCGACAGCCCGACGGCGAGTACCGGGCCTGGACCGTACTGACGTCGCTGGACAGCCTCCGGGATCGCCCGCCGGCGACCCGGCATCGCCGCCCGCGCCCGTCCCGGGACGGCGCGCTCGCGCCGTGGCACCTCCGCCACGCCGCCCGGTCGGCCTTCGACCGACCCGATCCACAGGTCCTTGTCGTGGGCGCGGGTGGCAGCGGCCTCGCCGTGGGAGCACACCTGGAGGCCATGGGCATCGACACGCTGCTCGTCGAGAGGAACGACCGGATCGGCGACAACTGGCGCTCCCGTTACGAAGCCCTGGTCCTGCACTCCCCGGTGCACTCCGACCATCTGCCGTTCATGCCGTTCCCGTCGACCTGGCCGGTGTACCCGCCGAAGGCGAAGTACGCGGACTGGCTCGAGGCGTTCGGCCGGGCGATGGACCTCGGTGTGTGGACCGGTTCGGAGGTCGTCCACGCCCGGCTCGACCAGGCCGCCGGCATGTGGACGGTCCGGGTCATCACCCCCGAGGGCGAGCGGGTGCTGCGTCCCGAGCAGCTCGTCGTCGCCACCGGTTTCTCGGGCCACCCGGTCACGCCCGACGTCCCCGGCCTCGACCGGTTCCCAGGCACGACCATGCACTCACACCACTACCGGTCCGCCGCGGGGATGGCGGGCCGGCGGGCCGTGGTCGTGGGCGCCGGCACCAGCGCCCATGACATCGCCGAGGACCTCTGCCACGCCGGCGCCGACGTCACGATGATCCAGCGCACGGGCACCTACGTCATGAGCCGGGAGAACGGCAACAGCATCCTGTACGAGCCGCAGTTCCACGAGGACGCGCTGCCCCTCGAGTACACCGACCTGCGCGCCCTGTCGTTCCCCTGGCCGCTGGCCATGCAGCTCGCGCCCGCGCAGACCGCCCGCATCGCCGAGCTGGACCGGGACCTGCTCGACGGCCTGCGCGCCGCCGGTTTCGCGCTCGTCATGGGCGATCCGGACATCGGCCCGCAGGGCGGCCTGTTCTCGCTCGGGATCCGCCCGGGCGGCGCCGGCGGGTACTACGTCGACGCGGGCGCCTCACAGCTGATCATCGACGGTCGGATCAGGGTGCACTCGGGCGCCGGGCTGGTCGGCTACAGCGAGACCGGCGTCCTGCTCAGCGACGGCGCCGAATATCCGGCGGACCTGGTCGTGCTGGCGACGGGGTACGTCAGCCTGCGCGAGGGGTCACGGTTCTACCTCGGCGACGAGATCGTCGATCAGACCGACTCGCTCGGCGGCCTCGATCACCGCAATGAGCGGGGCCTGCAGTGGCAGCCCTCCGGCTTCCCGCAGCTCTGGTACACCGGCGGCGGTCTCATCGAGGTCCGTCCGTACTCGAAGTACGTGGCGCTGCAGGTCGCCGCGGATATCGACGGGACCAACGGCCGCAAGGCGGAAGCACGATGACCAGTGATTCCTTCCGCGCCATGGCCGACCGGATCCGCAACTGGGGCCGGTGGGGCGAGGACGACGAGCTCGGCACCCTCAACCTGATCACCGCCGACAAGGTGCGGCAGGCGGCCGCACTCGTGACCGAGGGAAAGGTCTTCCCCCTCGGCATCAGCATCGGCGAGACGGGCCCGCAGGAGTTGTTGTTCCGGCGAAATCCGCTGCACATGATGACGATCGACGGAGGCGACGCCCGCTCGCTGGTCCGGATCGGGCCGGAATGGGCCGCCCACCCGCGTGCCCAGGAGGTCGCCGGCTTCCTCGACGGCGACCTGCTCCGGTTCAACGACGACTTCATCGCGATGCACCTGCAGTCGGCCAGCCAGTGGGACGCCCTCTCCCACGTCTACTACGACGAACGCATGTACAACGGCTATCCGGCGTCGGCGGTGACCAGTTTCGGCGCGTCCCGGCTGAGCATCGACCGCGTCGACGTCAAGGGCATCACCTCCCGCGGCGTCCTGCTCGACCTCGCACGGGCACGCGGGGAGGAGCTGCACTGCCAGCACGGCGAGCACATCATGCCCGACGAGCTCACCGCGGCCGCCGCGGCGCAGGGCGTCGAGGTCGGCCCCGGCGACATCGTCCTGGTGCGGACCGGCTGGATGACGAAGTTCCGCACCACCCGCGACACCTCGCCGTCGGCCGGGCTGAACTGGCGCTGCGCCGAGTGGCTGCGCGAGCGCGACGTCGCCGCCGTCGCCGCCGACAACTCCCAGGTCGAGGATCCGGTGTCGGATCTGGCCGGGAACATGCTGCCGATGCACCTGCTGTGCCTGCGCGACATGGGCCTGGCGTTCGGCGAGTACTGGGATCTCGACGCCCTCGCCGACACCTGCGCCGCCGACGGGCGGTGGGACTTCCAGCTGGTCGCCCCGCCGCTGCGCATCACCGGCGCGGTCGGCTCGCCCCTCAACCCGATCGCGCTGCGGTAGCGCGCTCCGCCTCCCCAGCAAACCAGTGATGTTCCCCAGGAAACAAGTCATGAAACGAAAGGCGGGCAGCTGATGGCACCCAGAACGGCGATCGTGACGGGGGCGGCGTCGGGCATCGGCCTCGCGACCGCCAACCGGCTCGCGGCGAGCGGATGGCGCCTCGCCCTCGCCGACCTGGATGTCGACGAGACCCACAAGGCGATCGACTTCGACCCGGCGGACCATCTGGTCCAGGCGACCGACATCAGCGATCCCGCCACGGTCGCCGCCCTGTTCGGCCGGGCCCGGGAGGTCCTCGGGCCGGTGGGCGCCGTCGCCAACGTCGCCGGGGTGACCCTGGCGGTGGACGCGCGGCTCGAGGACGTGTCGCTGGAGACGTTCGACCGGGTGATCGGCGTGAACCTGCGCGGCACGTTCGTCATGTGCCAGCACGCGGTCGCGGCACTGCGCGAGTCGGGTGGCGGCGCCATCGTGAACGTCGGCTCGGTGGCCTCCGTGCTCGGTACGGGCGGCGCCGCCTACGTGTCGAGCAAGCACGGCATCGCCGGCCTGACCCGGCACATCGCCTACCAGTACGCCGCCGAGAACATCCGCGCCGTCCTGGTCGCCCCGGGGCCCACCGCCACCCCGATGATCGAGATCGCCCGCGCCAAGGCGGGCGCGGCACCCACCCGCCAGGTGCCAGGCAGGATCCCGCGCGACGCGACCGCCGACGAGGTGGCCTCGCTCATCGCCTACCTGATGAGCGACGACGCCGCGATGGTCACCGGCACCGTCTTCGCGGTCGACGGCGGGATGTCGCAGCACTGATCACTGGACGAGCACGGCTCACTGGACGGCCACGGCTCACTGGACCGCCACGGCCGACCTGAGGTGCCCGGCCACCTCGGCGATCCGTGGCCCGCTCAGTGGCGCCGGCAGGTTGAGCACCACCAGGGCGAGTTCGGTCCGCGCCTGCCTGCCGATGACCGGGACGCCGATCCAGTCGACCTCGATGGGCGCCGGGTCCTCGAAGTCGAGCAGCAGGTATCGGGCCCGCCGCAACTCGCCCATCAGGTGGTCGACGACGCCCTGGTCCTTGGGGTCGCCGAACTCGAGGACGCCGAGAGCACGCTCCAGCCGGGCCTTCGCGTCCACCCGGGCCGCCGCGGCGAAGCCGTTCGACCGCAGCAGGTCGACGGCGCTGAGGTGGAGCTCCACCTCAGCCGCGGACAGCGGCGGCCGCGCCCGGTCGAGCCATGCACGGATCTCCGACATCTGCCGGCCCGCCATGAACAGCGTCCCCATGGGCGGCGAGAGCGGAAGGCGCTCGCCCACGCGGCACAGCGTCGTCACCCGCGCGGGCTCGCCGGCGAGGGCGAGCGGGACGATGAAGCCACCGAGATCCGCGCTCACGACGCAGTGCGCCTCGAACTCGCGCGCGAGGCGGTCCATCACCGGCCGCAGGGCGTCCACCAGCGGGCCGTGCGGTCCCAGGGCCGCCTGGCCCACCCCCGCCAGCGCCGGCCCGAGCCGGTAGTGCAGGCTTCCCGGGTCACGCAGCAGGTAGCCGGCCTCCAGCAGGGTCTCCACGATGCCGTGCAGTGTCGACTTGCTGATGTCGAGTTCCCGGGCCAGCTCCGACAGGGAGAAGGACCGGTGCCGGTGGCGGGCCAGGAAGTCCAGCACCAGCACGACGCGGCGGGTCGGGTTCGACTGCGCCCCCCTGGATGGCGCCCCCTTGGACGGTGTCCCCCTCGCCGGCTCGGGCTCGCGCATGCGCTCACCATCCCATCGGCCGCGCGGGCGGGGCAGGGCGGGCGCCGGCGGGTTCACTCGATGGTCGCTTGGCATCCTCCCCGGGCTGAAGCTGCCGGCCGGGGATTCCCGTACCTCGCGATACGGGTTCCTGCTTCACCAACAGATGCCTCCCCGTTCTAGGAGCGGGGTGGTCTCACTCCGTCTCCACAGGCTGACACCGCGAGCCCCGCGGCCAGAATGTTCCGTGCGGCGTTGACGTCCCGGTCGTGGTGGGTGCCGCAGGAGCGGCAGGCCCACTGTCGGACGTCGAGCGGCAACGATGCGACCAGCGCCCCGCAGGACGAACAGGTCTTCGAGCTGGGATACCAGCGGTCGACCGCGATCACCTGCCGGCCGTACCAGCCGGCCTTGTACTCCACCATGATCCGCAGATCGCGCCAGCCCGCATCCGCAATCGCGCGGGCGAGCGTGTGGTTGCGGACCATGTTCTGAACCGTGAGGTCCTCGATGATCACCGTTTGGTTCTCGCGGATGATCCTCGTGGACAGCTTGTGGAGATGATCCCGGCGCCGGTCGGTGATCCGACCGTGGATCCGGGCGACGGTCAGCCGGGCTCTGGCCCGGTTCGCCGAGCCCTTCCGCTTGCGGGAGAGGTCCCGCTGGGCGCGGGCGAGCCGGGCCCGGTCCCGCTTCTCGTGTCTCGGGTTCGGGATCTTCTCCCCGGTCGACAGGGTGACCAGCGACGTGCCGCGCCGATCATCACCCGGCAGCCCGGGCTGACAGCCGGCCGGGCCCAGGTGTTCCCGCGGTAAGACGGTTCTTCGACCTTTCGGTGATCGTCCGCGTCGACGCGGGGCCTTCGCGTCGAGGCGATCGTGCGGTCGGTATCACGCGCGACGGCGGTTCGCGGCGGGCGATGGACAGCGACGACCGCGGCGACCAGAGGTCCGGGGCGGCTGGGCGGCTGGGGCGTCGGACCATCCGCGCCGGCGCAGTCGGCCTCAAACGGGTCAACACGGGCGAGGCTCGCAGAATGGACGAATCTCGTCCCGTCGTCACGGAAATGCACCCACAAGGCTTCTTACCAGTGTCCTGGACGACAATTCTGGCGCATCCGATGAGCTGGATCTATCGTTGTCCTCAGCCGAAAAGAGGACGGCACACTCCTCTCGTCGTATCCCGCTGACCAGGCCCGATCGCCCTCGGGATACGACACGATGCGCCACGCTGCCGTACTGGAAACAATTCTTCGACGGTTTGCGCTGAAAGGCCGATGGTCGGACTTACCCGGCCGGCCGACGCGGTCCGGCCGAAAATGCGGTGCGGCGTGCTGAACGAGAAAGGAGACAACAGTGTCCACTGCAGTCGGGGGACCCCATGGGGGTGCGATGGACAGGGACAGGGACAGAGGCAGGGACAGAGACGGGGACAGGCTGTCACCGGCACCGAGCCGGCGGACGGCCGCCGGCCTGGCGGCCGGCGCGGCCGCAGCCCTGACCGGCCTGGTGACCGGCCCGGCGGACGCCGCCGCGGCGTCGCCCGCGAGCGCGAGCGCGGCCACGACCGGCCGCATTGATGTTCACCATCACGCGATGCCCGCGCCGGTGCGGGCCTGGCTTGTCGAGCACGGCCAGCTGCCGCCGGTGGGCGGGCCACCGTTCGCGAACTGGTCGCTGCCGGCGGCGCTCGACACGATGGACCGCGCTGGTATCGCGACGGCCGTGCTGTCGGCGGCGATCCCGAGCGAGTTCGCGCCGACGCCGGCGCTGTCCGCCGAACTCGCCCGCCTGGCCAATGACGAGCTCGCCGCGCTCGTCCGCGCGTATCCGACCCGCTTCGGGCTGCTGGCCAGCATCCCGCGGGCGACACCGGCGATCGCCGTCGCCGAGATCCGCCGCGCCTACGACACGCTGCACGCCGACGGCGTGCTGCTGATGGCGCACGACGGCGTGACCTACCTCGGCGATCCGTCGCTGGCCCCGATGATGGCCGAGCTGAACGCCCGCGAGGCGGTCGTGCTGGTGCACCCGTTCAACCTGCCGGGCGCGGCGGCGGTGGGCGTCCCGCCGTTCGTCGCCGACTTCCTGGCGGACACGACCCGGGCCGCCGTCCAGCTCGTCGTCTCCGGCACCCTCGACCGCTACCCGCGGGTGCGCTGGATCCTCGCCCACGGCGGCGGCTACTTCCCCTACCAGGCGGCCCGGCTGACACTGGGGCGCGGGCTCGGCTACGGCGCCGACGCGGCGACGGTCGCCGCGGCCCTGAGCCGCTTCCACGTCGACACCGCCGCGCCCATGTCGCCGTACAGCACGCCGACGCTGCTCGCGACGATCGGCCCGGGACGCATCCTCTACGGCTCCGACTACAACGCCGTCCCCGCCGAGACCGTGCTCGCCGCCCGCGACGCGTTCCTCGCCGATTCGGCGCTGTCCAGCGCCGACCGCCGGCGCATCGCCCGCGACAACGCGCTCGCCCTGTTCCCGACGATCGCCGCCCGGCTGCGCAACCACCCCTGACCCAGCCCCTGACCCAGCCCCTGACCCAGGCCGCTGGCCCGGCCGCGCGGCTACCAGCGCTCGCGGTGGACGACCTCGTCGAAGGGGCGGCGGTTCAGCCGGTCGACGGGGCGCAGCGGGCCGTCGGCGGGGTAGCCGAGAGCGATCATGTAGGCGACGTGGTGCGTCGACGGGACGCCGAGAATCCGGCGGGTGGCGTCCTGGTCGCCGATGGCGGAGTGGCCGCTGCCGACGCCGAGGTCGGCGGCGGTGAGCAGCATCAGCATGGTCGCCTGGCCGAGGTCGTACTCGTCCATAAGCTGGTAGCGCTCGTTCTCCGGCTCGGGCAGGACGAGCACGATCGTCGCCGCCGAGCCCGCGATGTGCCCGGCACCGCGCCAGACCGTCGCGAGCTCGGCCAGCACCGCCCGGTCGGTGACGAGGATGAAGTCCCACTGCTGCCGGTTCGATGCGGACGGCGCCCGCCAGCCGGCCTCGAGGATCCGCTCGAGGTCCGCGGCCGGGATGGCGCGGTCCTCGTAGCTGCGGACGTTGCGACGAGCACGAATCGTGTCCCAGGTCTGCACGACTCGACCCTAGACCTCGTGGGCTCCGAGCCGGGATCAGCGGGGAAGCGCCCGTACAGTCTCCGCCGGACGGGAGCGGGATCACATCCGCGCCGGCCGCACCGGCGCCCGCGTCACCCGGTGCACCGGAGCATCACCCGCCAGCTCGCGGCAGACCCCATTCACACCAGCTGTGCTCGGGTAATCACCTGGCCGCGACGCGGCCGGACCGGGCCGACCCACCCCGCGAACGTCGTCTGGAAACTGTTCATCGTGGTGAGACGCAGGCGCTGAGCAACACCATCGCGAGCGGCACCACACTCGGCGAACGCAGTATGTCCCGCGCCCCACCCGCCAGCGCCTCCATCTGTCCGCAAATGCGGTTGGAAACCAGCACGATCTCGGAATTCTCGGACCACCAACGCGCGACTCAACGCGATGAAAAGGCAGGGGAAAGATCTCCTGGCGCACCGGTCGGGTCGAGTGGCGGTCCGGGCTCTGTCGCCGGGCCCGCGGCCGGAGGTGACGGAAGCCGCTCGGCCCGTCCCACCGGCTGACTACCCTTCTGGCCATGGCAGCCGAGATCCCCACTCCACCGCCAGATCCCGCGCTGCGGGTCTCCGACACGGAGCGGGAGGAGGTCGCCCTGGTCCTGCGCCGTGCGCTGGCGGAGGGCCGGCTGACCTTCGCCGAGTTCGACGAGCGGGTCGGCGCCGCCTACGCCGCCCGGATCCACTCCGACTTCGCCCCGCTGACCGCCGACCTCCCCGAGCAGCCGACCTTCGCCGATTCGGCGACGCCGATCGCGCCGACCACCGCCAGCGCCCCAGGTCCGCCGACAGACACGTCGCCGACGGGCAGCGGGATCACCCTCGGCGCCGCCGCGGACGTGGACGCGGTCGGCGCCGCCGGCGCGATCGGCGCCCGGCCGGGCGCCGTGGTACCCGCCGGTCGCTCGGGGTCGCCGGCCGCGGCCGGCGTCGAGTGGACCGTCGCGGTGCTCGGTGGCACCGAGCGGTCCGGTCGCTGGCGGCCGGGCCGGCGCAGCCGTGCTGTGGCCGTTCTCGGCGGCTGCCAGCTGGACCTCCGTCAGATCGCCTTTCCCACCGAGCCTGTGGAGATCACCGCGGTGGCCGTGCTCGGCGGGATCGAGATCATCGTGCCGGAGGGCGTGGACGTCGAGGTCAGCGGCGTGTCGGTGCTGGGTGGCCGCTCGGTGAAGGTCGCCGACGCACCGCACCGGCCGGCCACCCCGCTCGTGCGCGTGCACGCCATCGCGGTGCTCGGAGGCGTCGACGTGCACAGCGAGCCTGCGCAGCCGCCCACGAAGATCCGCAAGAAGCTGTGATGAAACGACCGTTCCAGCAGGTGGACGTCTTCACGACGACTCCCTACCGGGGCAACCCCGTCGCCGTCGTCCTGGACGGGACGGGCCTCGACGACGAGGCGATGGCACGGTTCGCGCGCTGGACGAACCTGTCCGAGACCACGTTCGTCCTGCCCCCGCGCACACCCGACGCCGACTATCGGGTCCGCATCTTCACCCCGACGGCCGAGCTGCCCTTCGCCGGGCACCCGACTCTCGGCACCTGCCACGCCTGGCTCGAGGCGCGGCCGTTCACCGACAGCCCGGAGCACATCGACCAGCAGCACACCACCCAGCCGCACACGGACCGAGAGCGTGTATCTCGAGAGCGCGTGCCCCGGGAGCGCGTGCCCCGGGAGCGCATCGTGCAGGAGTGCGGCGCGGGTCTGGTGCCGCTGCTTCGCACCACGCACGGCCTCGCGTTCGCCGCCCCTCCACTCCTGCGGCGCGGCCCGCTCGACGAGCGGCTCCTGGCCCAAGTCGGCTCCATGCTCAACCTCCCGCCGCAGGACATCGTCGCGGCCGCCTGGGTGGACAACGGCCCTGGCTGGGTCGCGGTCCTGCTCGCCAGCAGCGAGGCGGTGCTGGCGCTGCGCCCGCACCGCGTGGATCTACCCCTCGGCGCGATCGGACCGCACCCGCCCGGTTCGGACGCGGAGTTCGAGGTCCGCGCGTTCCTGCCGAGGGGCACCGCGGTCGTTGAAGATCCCGTCACGGGAAGCCTCAACGCCGCTCTCGCCCAGTGGCTGCTCCACGACGGCCGAGCCCGAGCGCCCTACACGGCGAGCCAGGGCACGCTACTCGGCCGGCAGGGACGCGTACATATCTCCACCGACGCCGACGACACCGTCTGGGTCGCCGGGGGCACGGTCACCTGCGTCCGCGGCGCTGTCGAGCTGTGAACCCCACCTCGACGGCCTCCCGCCCTCGACGCTGTAGGGCGAGACGGGTACGGCTCAGTTCTCGACCCAGCCGTACCGTTCCGCGATGCGAATCAGCTCGCCCCTGATTCGGATGATCTGCGGGCCCGTCAGGGCGGGCTCGATTCTCAGCAGTGTCTCTGTCACCTCCTGAGTGAGTTCGCCGACCGGAAGCACATCGCAGAGGCCATCAGAATCGTCCGCATGCGAGCTGACCCGCGCCGGAGCCGACACAGGCGACGGCGACGACGAGCCGACAATCCGCGCCGCGCTCGCCTTCAGCCCACGCTCTCCCTCCTCCACCTTGAACTCCATCAGGGTACCGGGCACGACGAGATGCTTTTCCACAAGAAGATCGTTGGCATGCAGAAATATATCATCGCCGCCGTCGCTGGGCGCGATGAATCCGTAGCCCCGCACCTGGTCGAACCGAAGAACCTTGCCAGTACTCACTGCTCACCTCAACACACAAGAAAGACCATCATGCCTGCCATGACACCCGCGCCCGCACTACCACCACCCGGCGGACCTGGGTGTAGGCGGCAATCATACCCACACGGGCGGGCCAGGTGTCACGACATCCGGCGGCTGTGGGCAACCCCGGAAACCAGGCGGGGCCGGTGCGATCTCTGACGAGGGTTCATCGTCGATGCGGGACCACATGAATTCACATTCACGACCACTTCCGCGAGCCATCCTCACCACCTACGCAACATCGAACTGGTGTTCGACATGAGCATTCGGTTCGGCTATCCTGACCGGAGTCATCGCTCACGCCGCGCCGACATGCGGACGGGTGGAGGCGCCACGAAATGGCGACGCCTGGCCGATCCGGCCGAGCCCGGCCATCAGCGTCTCGCACCGATAACCCATACCGGGAGAGCCGACCATGCTTTTCTTCGCTCTGCTCCTCGTGATGCGCGCGCTCATCCGCGGCTGGGAGGTGCGGGCGGCGCGGCCGCGCTCAACAGATGCGCGGCAGTTCCGTCCCGGTCGGCAGATCGATGACCCGTTCGCCGCCCAACCCCGTTCTCGCCGCCACCACCCCCGGGTTGTTCGCGGTGACCTCGCCGATCGGGGCCGCGTCCCGCCCGTCGGGATGTACGTGCATCGCGTCGAGGACGCGATCGGCGTCCTCCGCCGCGACCATGGCCACGAGCACGCCCTCGTTCGCGATGGCGAAGGGGTCCAGGCCGAGGATGCTGCAGGCGTCCGCGACCGGCCCGGCGATCGGAATGTCGCGTTCCCGTACGTCGACACCCACCGAGGCGTCCCGGGCGATCTCGTTGAGCGTCGCGGCCAGCCCGCCACGGGTCGGGTCCCGAAGGGCGTGGATGTCACCGCCGGCCCTGCCCATCGCCGCCACCAGCCCGTGCAGCGGCCGTGTGTCGCTGCGCACCGCCGTGTCGAACTCCAGCCCCTCCCGGCAGCTGAGTACGGCGACACCGTGGGCGCCGATCTCGCCGCTGACGATCACGACGTCGCCGGGTCCGGCCCGCCCTGGCCGGTAGTCCACACCGTCCGGTACCAGTCCGAGTCCGGTCGTGTTCACGTAGATCCCGTCGCCGTGGCCGGCATCGACGACCTTCGTGTCGCCGGTGACCAGCCGGACGCCCGCGGCGCGGGCGGCCGTTCCCAGTGCGTCGGCGACCCGGCGGAGTTCCGCGAGGTCGGTGCCTTCCTCGAGGATGAAGGCGGTCGACAGGCACCAGGGCCGAGCGCCCACCATCGCCAGATCATTGACGGTGCCGTTGACGGCGAGGTCGCCGATGGAGCCGCCGGGGAAGAACAGCGGTCGCACGACGAACGAGTCGGTGGTGAACGCGATCCGGCTCCCGCACAGCTCGAGCACCGCGGCGTCCGCGAGCTCCACCGGCGTCTCCCCGTCCCGGCTTCGGAACGCGGGCAGGAACAGCTGCTCCACGAGTTCCGCGGACATCGCTCCGCCGCCGCCGTGGCCCATGAGGACGGCGGCGGAGTCGGCGAGCGGAACCGGACAGGTCCACTCGGCGGGGTCCGCAGCGCTCGAACCGTCCTGCCCTGCCCGGACGAGGCGTGGGTCGGTTGGCGCATGGGGGCGCTCGTCGATGTCAGACATGGGCGGTCCTGGGAGCGGTCGCGTCCCAGGCGGGACGAGACGTGGTCGGCGGGCTCAGCCGTCGGTACCGGTAGTAGGCCGCGCAGGCGCCTTCCGCCGACACCATCGTCGCGCCGAGCGGCGTGCGTGGGGTGCAGCGTCCACCGAAGGCGGCACACTCATGCGGCTTGATCAGGCCCTGAAGCACCTCACCCGAGCGGCACTCGGTCGACTCGGCCGTGTGGACGTCCGAGACGGCGAAACGCAGCTCGGCGTCGAGGTCCTGGTAGGCATCGGCCAGCCGCCATCCGCTGGCGGGAATCATGCCGATGCCCCGCCAGCTCCGGTCGGTCACCGCGAAGACCTCACGCAGCATCGCGACGGCGGCCGGATTCCCCTCGGCCGGCACAGCCCGCGGGTAGGCGTTGTCCAGTTCGTGGCGCCCCGCCTCCAGCTGCGCCACCGTGCGCCGGATCCCCTCCAGCAGGTCGAGCGGCTCGAACCCGGTGACCACGATCGGCACCCGGTAGCGGCGCACCAGGTCCGGGTACTGACCCGTGCCCATCACGCTGCACACGTGCCCGGCGGCGAGGAAGGCCTGTACCCGGCAGGTGGGCGATTCCATGATCGCGGCGATGGCCGGGGGAACGAGCACGTGCGACACGAGCAGCGAGAAGTTCCTGATGCCCTGGCGACGGGCCTGGTAGACGGTCATCGCGTTGGCCGGCGCAGTGGTCTCGAAGCCGATCCCGAAGAAGACCACCTCGCGCTCGGGGTTCCGGCGGGCGATCGTCAGCGCGTCGAGCGGCGAGTAGACGACCCTGACGTCCGCGCCCGTGCTCTTCACCTGGAACAGGTCCCGACCGCTGCCAGGCACCCGCAGCATGTCACCGAACGAGCAGAAGATCACCCCGGGCCGGGACGCGATCTCCAGGGCCCGGTCGATGATCTCCAGCGGCGTCACGCACACCGGGCATCCGGGGCCGTGGATCATCTCGACGCCCGCCGGCAGCAACTGGTCGATGCCATGCCTGATGAGCGAGTGGGTCTGGCCCCCGCAGACCTCCATGATCGCCCATGGTCGGGTGGTCGTGGCGCGGATCTGCTCGAGCAACCGGCCGGCGAGCGCGGGATCACCGAACTCCTCGAGGTACTTCATCAGATCGCCTCCTCGGTCGTGCCTGGGCGGGGCGCTGCCGGATCCCTGCCATCCAGTTCCTCCGCGAGCAGCCCCATGCGGGCGAACGCGGCGAGCGTCTCCAGGGCGGAGCGCTCATCGAGACGCTGGATCGCGAACCCGACGTGCACGATCACGTACTCGCCCACGGCGGCGTCGGGGATGTACTGCAGGCAGACCTCCTTGCGCACGCCACCGAAGTCCACGTCGGCCATGCTCGTGCCATCCCGTTCACCGACGGCGACGACGCGGCCCGGAACCGCGAGACACACGGATACTCACCTCCCCCTCCGGCGGTACGGGCAGCTCCCGCGCCGCGTGCGATCCGTTCGGTTCAGGGCGCTGTCCGCTCTCGGCGGCCGTAGCCGCCGCGACGGCGAGCTGCCCCAGCGCGATCCCTCCGTCGTTCGGCGGGACGCGGCAGTGGCGAAGCACGGTGAACCCGGCGGTCCGCAGTGCCCGGCCGGCGCCCCTGGCAAGCAGTACGTTCTGGAACACCCCACCGGTCAGCGCGACCGTCCGCAGGCCGTGTGCCTGGCGGGCCCGGCAGGCGAGGTCGACGACGAGGGCCACCACCGCGCCATGCAGCCCCGCGCTCGCGGCGGCCGCCGGCACCCCGCGACGCAGATCCCGCGCAAGGGCGCGGATGACGGTCGCCGCGTCCGCGATCAGTGGCGAGCCCGAGGTGGGCTGGGAGATGGCGAACGTGTACCGCCCACGCCAGGCGGCGAGGCCGTCAGGATCTCCGCGCGCGCACGCCTCCAGATCGATGGCGGCCTGGGCCTCGAAATCCGCCTGGTGGCGAACGCCGAGCAGCGAGCTCACCGCGTCGAACAGCCGCCCCATGCTCGTCGTAGGTACACAGCCCAATCCGGTGGCGAGCTGATGCGCGAGGGCGCGGCGCTCCGTGGGCGGGCAGGCCGCCACCGGTGGCAGGTCCTGGTCCCACCCGACGCCGGCGGACCACAGGTGCGCGAGCGCCATGCGGTACGGGCGGCGCACCGCGGCGTCGCCCCCGGGCAGCGGGACGGCGCCCAGATGGGCGAAGCGCCGGAAGCCGCGGTAGTCGGCGATCAGAACCTCGCCGCCCCACACGGCGCCGTCCGTGCCGTACCCGGTGCCGTCGAAGGCGATGCCCACGACCGGCTCGGATCCGTCAAGCCCGTGTTCGGCCATCACGGATGCGACGTGCGCGTGATGGTGCTGCACCGTGCGCACCGGCCTGCCCTCGGCATGCCGCCGGGCCCACTGACCGGATCGGTAGCCGGGATGGCGGTCCGCGACGAGGGCGCCGGGACGCACGCCGGTCAGCCGCTCGAGATGCCGCTGCGCGGTGGTGAACGCCCGCAGGGTGGCGGCGTCGTCCATGTCGCCGATGTGCCCGCTGAGCCAGGCGGAGCGACCGACGCCCAGAGCGCAGACGGTCTTCAGATCGGCGCCGACGGCCAGGGTGGGCGCAACCGGCAGCGGCAGTGCGACGGGCAGCGGCGCGAAGCCCCGGGACCGGCGCAGCGGCAGCGGCTCGCCGTCGACGACGCGCAGCACCGAGTCGTCGCACGGGATGTGGATCGGCCGGTCATGGCGCAGCCATCCGTCGGCGAGCGTCCCGAGCCGTGCTCGCGCGTCGGCGTCGTCGGCGGCGATGGGCTCGCCACCGAGATTCCCCGAGGTCATCACCAGGGGCTGATCGCCGCCCACCGCGGCGAGCAGCAGATGGTGCACAGGCGTGTATGGCAGGAGCAGACCCAGGTCGGCGCTGTGCGGAGCGACCGCGGCCGCCAGAACGGGACGGCAATCGCGGCGCCGCTCGACCAGAACGATCGGTCGGGACGGCGCGCTCAGCGCTGCGGCCTCCTCCCGGTCGAGGCTGGCGAGACGGCCAGCGGCCGTCAGGTCGGCGACCATGACCGCGAACGGCTTGTCTCCACGACGTTTGCGCCGGCGCAGCGTGCTCACCGCGGCCGCGTCGGTGGCGAGGCAGGCCAGGTGGTAGCCGCCGAGGCCCTTCACCGCGAGGACACCACCATCGAGCAGCAGGCGCGCCGCCGCGGCCAGCGCGTCCTCCCGCTCCCGCACCTCGTCCGCGGCGTGGACCAGGCGGGACGGTGCCACGAACTCCAGCCGGGGCCCGCAGTCGGGGCAGGCGATCGGCTGGGCATGGAAGCGCCGGTCGCGGGGGTCGGCGTACTCCCGCGCGCAGGCCACGCACATCGCGAAGCCGGCCATCGTCGTGGCGGGCCGGTCGTAGGGCACATCGGTGATGATCGTGAATCGCGGGCCGCAGTTCGTGCAGGTGATGAACGGATGGCCGTGGCGGCGGTCGGCCGGGTCACCCAGCTCGCGCAGGCAGTCGGCGCACGTCGCGACGTCCGGCGAGACGGCGGTCCGGGCTGGTCGCGTTGGCCGCGCGCAGCGCGACCGGGCGATCGTGAACGCCGCCTCACCCCGGGGCGCGACGTCGGTCGCCTCCACCTGATCGATCACGGCGAGCGGCGGAGCGTCGGCGGTCAGGCGACGGCCGAACTCCTCCACCGCGCGCACCGCGCCCTCGACCTCCACGACGACGCCGCCGGCGTCGTTGCACACCCATCCGGACAGCGCCAGATCGGTGGCCGTCGCGTGGACGAACGGCCGAAAGCCGACGCCCTGAACCAGGCCGTGGACCGTGAGCCGACGCCGGCGCCGGCTCTCCTGCGGCGCGGCTCGGCTGCGGACGGGCACCCCGGCGCCCATCGTCACATCCGCCGAATCCGGGCGTACCGCACCGCGGCGGGGTACTCCCGCCAGGTCAGTACGCCCAGCGCCGCGCCGGCGGCGACCACGAGTCGCAGCCGGCCGTGGCCGTACCGACGTTCCCGGGTCTCGGATGGCCTGCTGTCGCTGGCTTTCGTATGGCTGGTCATGACATCCTTCCGTGCGCGGCGGTGCGCGGGCTCAGCCTGGTGGCAGGTTCGGCATGGCCGGCGAGAGCGGGTCGCGGTCGGCGGGGCGGATCCCGGTGGAGCGGCGGGCGTCGGCGGTGCCGTCCGCATGGTGACCGGACTGGGCCTCGTAGGAGCCGACCGCGTTGCCCTCCCGCACACCCAGGACATGCGAGGGAGCGTCCGGAGAGACGTCGGGCGGGCCGACACGGATCGGCGCCATGATGATCTCCTTTCCTGCGACGGGAGGTGTCGGCGGGAACGCGGCCGTGGATCACGCCGGACCGGCTCGGACGCGAGACGGCGCGGCCCGCGGGTCGCGGGCCAGGCCGGCGAAGAAGGCGTCGACCGCCGGCCAGACGCGACTGCCGCCCGACAGTCCGCTCCATTCGCCGCGCACGATCGCCACCAGCCGGTAGCAGTCGTCGATCGGGGCGATCCAGCACTCCCGCCGGCCCCGCGCGGTGTTCGAGAGCAGTGCTTCCACCCGCGGTACCAGGCCGGCGAGCACCGGCGCGTGGGCAACGAGCCGATGCCAGGCAGCGGGGGTCAGCTCCCACCGGGTGGCGCCCAGCGGGCTGGGGCAGCGGGCGCGCGGTTCGCCGTCCGTCTCGAGGACGACGAACGCCAGTCCCACCGGTATACCCAGCTCCGAAGGATTGCACGGGTGCTCGCCGGGCTCATCCCCGCGGCCGGCGAGCTCGTTGACGCGCAGCCGCCGCCGCGGCACCAGCCGGTAGTGGCCCCGGGCGGCCGCATCGCGGTCGAACAACAGCCCGCAGGCCCGGCACAGGCACATCAGCTCATCGCGCGACTCGTCGAGCAGGTGCCGATGGTCGGCCTGCATCGGGGCGCCGCACAGGTCGCACCGCGGCGTGTCCTCCCGCCGGCCCGCCTCGGCGGCGGTCCGGAGCAGACGGCGCAGCGCCCCGTCCGGCAGGCCGCCCGGGGGCTCGGGGCGAGCCAGCCGATCCAGGTCGATGGTCACGACCGGGACCCGGCGGCGAGCGGTCCGGCGAGAACGGCGTCCAGCGGGACGAAGGCACTGTCCCGAGAGGTGCCGTCGGAGGGCGGCTGGCGCCGCACGTCGGACAGCTCTGGTGCGACCGCGAGCACGACCTCGCGGGCAGCGTCCAGCACCTCGGTGGCGGCCGAGCCGCATCCGCCGAGGGTCAGGCTGATCTCCGCGACGCCGCGCTCGATCCCCACCAGCTCGATCTCGCCTCCGCGGTGGCGCACAGCCGGGCGCAGCCGTTCGATGGCATCGCTGACCCGGGTGGCGACCGGCTCGGGATGCACGTCGTGCAGGACCAGGAGGTGGCCGACGAGTTCGTCGGCGGTCAGGGCTGCGGTGACCTCGGGGGCACCCGCCGCGTGCCCGACCACCCGGGCGAGTGCCTCGCCGTACACCGCGGCCAGGCTCGACACCGCCTCCAGAGCCAGCTCACCGCTCGGGCCCGGAATCCGCTCCACCTTCGCGAGCACCTCGTCCAGCTGGGCCAGCCGCTCCCGCACCGCCCGGTCGTCGAGGCGACGGCCGCCCGCGCCGATCGAGTCAGCCATGGCTCGCCCCGAACATCGGCGAATGCACCGTGCGCAGCGTCCGGCCACCGCCGAGATACATGTGCACACCGCACGGCAGGCAGGGATCGAAGCTGCGTACCGCCCGCATCACGTCCACGCCCTTGAAGGACTCCGGTCCGTTCTCCTCGAAGATCGGCATGTTCTGGACGGCGTCCTCATAGGGCCCGGGCGTGCCGAAGGAGTCCCGTGGGCTGCCGTTCCACGGCGTCGGCGGATAGGGATGGTAGTTGGCGATCTTTCCGTCGCGGACGACCATGTGATGCGACAGGACGCCCCGGACGGCCTCGTGGAATCCGCAGCCGATCGTCTCGTCCGGCACCTCGAAATCGGTGAACGTGCGAGTGTCACCGGAACGCATCCGGTCCATCGCCTGCTCCAGGAAGTGCAGCGCCATCGCGGCCGCATAGGCGACGAAGTACACCCGGGCCCGGTCCCGCTCGATCGCGTTCGACCAGGCGGGTGGCGACCAGCGCAGCTCCGTCTCCGGCAGCGATCGGCCGCGTGGCAGGGAGATCCGCACCTCGCCGTCGCGGGCTTTGACGTAGGGCGTGTCGACGAGACCGGCGAGCGCGGTGGTGTAGAGCCGGGCGAAGGGTCCGCCGCCGGTGTCGAGCGCCAGATGCTCCCCACTGCGCTCGTCCAGCCAGCGGGGGCTCATGACCCAGCTGTACCGGTCACCGAAGTCCCGCTTCTGGGGCTCCGGGAACGTCGTCTGGTTCCACGGATGGCGAATGTCGACCGGATTACCGAGCGGATCCCGTTCCACGAACGGCTCCTCGTTCGTCCAGTCCCGGTAGAAGGAGCTGCCAAGAAGTATCCGGATACCAAGGTTGATCGTGACGAGATCGGTGGTCAGGAGCTTTCCGTCGACGACGATGCCGGGCGTCACGTACATCGCCCGACCCCAGTCGGTCATGTTCTCGTACCGGTAGTCGACGACGCTCGGGTCCTGGAAGGCACCCCAGCAGCCCAGCAGCACCCGGCGTCGACCCACCTCCTCGTAGCCCGGCAGCGCGTCGTACCAGAAGTCGAACAGGTCGTCGTTCAGCACGACGGCCTTCTTGACGAAGTCGATGATCTCGAGGAGCCGGCTGAGGTAGTCGGTGAACACGGTCGGCTCCGGCATGGTGCCGACCCCACCCGGATAGACGGTGGACGGATGGACGTGCCTGCCCTCCATCAGGCAGAACATCTCCCGGGTGATGCGACTGACCCGCAGCGCCTCGTTGTAGAGCGCTCCCTCGAAGGGGTTGAGGGCGCGCATGATGTCGGCGATCGTGCGCATGCCGTGCACGCCCGCGTGCGGAGCCGCGGTCGCCTCCGCCCTGGCCAGCACACCCGGGTTGGTCTGCCTGACCATCGCCTCGCAGAAGTCCACGAACACCAGGTTGTCCTGGAAGATCGTGTGGTCGAACAGGTACTCGGCCGCCTCCCCCAGGTTGATGATCCACTCTGCCATCGGCGGGTTGGCGATGCCGTAGGCCATGTTCTGCGCGTACACGGAACAAGTGGTGTGGTTGTCCCCGCAGATGCCGCAGATGCGGCTGGTGATGAAGCCGGCGTCCCGAGGGTCCTTGCCCTTCATGAACACCGAGTAGCCACGGAAGAGCGAGGAGGTGCTGTGGCACTCCGTCACCCGCTGGTTGGCAAAGTCGATTTTCGTGTAGATCCCGAGGTTCCCGATGATGCGGGTGATCGGGTCCCAGTCCATCTCGACGATCTGCGGTGGCTTCCCCGCGGCCGTCATCTGCTCGGTGGCCGTCATCGCACAAGTCCCTTCGACGTCGCTGGATCAGGTCCGGCCGCGCGCACCGCCCGGCCGGGTGGATGCACACGCCGGCCCCGGTACCGCGGGACGTCGCCGCTATGGGCGGTAACGCGGATTGAAACCGGTGGTCAGCAGCTCCCGGTTGTGCCGCCATTTCGGCTCCCGGTTCGCGGTCGCGTTCGTGATGCCGCGCAGGCGGCGGATGACCGCCCCGTACGGCTTCACGGCGAGCGAGGAGAAAGACGCACCGGGCGGCATGTCCATGAAGGGCATGAACTTGTCCGGGAAGCCCGGCATCGTGCAGGCGATGCAGATGCCGCCGACGTTCGGGCAGCCGCCGATGCCGCCCATCCAGCCACGCTTGGGCACGTTGCAGTTGACCACCGGCCCCCAGCACCCGATCTTCACCTGGCATTTCGGCGAGTTGTAGTCCCGCGCGAAGTCGCCCTGCTCGTAGTAACCCGCCCGGTCACAGCCCTCGTGGACCGTCCGGCCGAAGATCCACTCGGGCCGGTGCTGGTCGTCGAGCGGAGGCGGAGGCGCGCTGCCGGCCGCGTGGTACAGCAGCCAGGTCAGGGTCTCCATGAAGTCGTCGGGCTGCACCGGACAGCCGGGAACGTTGACGATCGGCAGACCGCCGGCAGAGGTGAAGTCGCGCCCGAGGTAGTCGCCGAGCCCCATGGAGCCCGTCGGGTTGCCGGCCATCGCGTGGATCCCCCCGAACGCGGCGCAGGTGCCGATCGCCACCACACCCCACGCCCGGGGCGCGAGACGGTCGAGCCACCAGTTCAGGGTCAGCGGCTGCCCAGTGTCCGGGTCGTTGCCGAACGACGTCCAGTAACCCTCGCCGTCGATCTTCTCGTTCGGCACGGATCCCTCGATGACCAGGATGAACGGACCGAGCTCGCCGCGGGCAGCGGCGCGGAAGGGAGCGAGGAACTCCTCCCCGCCGAGAGTCGGCGAGAGCACCTTGTTGTGCAGGTGGACCGTCGGCAGTCCGGGCACCAGCCCGGTCAGCACATCCTCGAGGGCCGGCTGCGACGCCGCGGTCACCGAGACCGTGTCACCGTCGCAGCTCATCCCCTCGGAGATCCAGAGAACATGCACCTCGTCGAAGCCGCTCGATCGTGTCTGCGTGGCCGTCACCGTGGCCGTCATCTCTCCTCCTCCTCTCCGTCAGCCGTCGGGCCCGACCGCGGCGAGCCGCGGATCCCGGACGATCTCGTCGATGAGCGCGACCGCGGCGTCGACAGCCGCGCGAACCTGCGGGGACAGCTCCATCCGCTCCGCGACGACGGCCGGCTCGCAGCCGACCACCAGGACCTCCGCCACCTCGCCGCCAAGCGTCCTCAGCAGGCCAAGCACCGCGTCCGGGGACAGGCCGTGGGCATCGAGCACCGGTGTGTCGCCGGTGCTCGCGGTGTCGCCGGTGCTCGCGGTGTCGCCGGCCGGCCCGGCGGGATCCGGCCGGAGCACGGTGAGCGTGCCGGGCGGACCGCCCGCCCGCACCGCGTCCGCGAGGACGAGCCGGTCGTACTGACCGTCGAGCAGCGTGTAGGCGAGGTGGACGCCCCGGATGCCGTAGTCGGCGACCTCGACCCCGGCCGGCAGGCTGCCCGGATCGATCCGGCGGGCGACCTCCACGCCGAAGCCGTCGTCGCCCAGGAAGACGTTGCCGACTCCCGCGACGAGCGTCCGTGACGCGCCGGGCCCGCCCGCCCCGCGGGCGGTCACGAGACACCCGGCCGGCACCCGAGCGGCTCCAGCTCGTCAGGCGCGAAGTAGAAGTACCTGCCGGCGGCACGGTGCAGGTCGCCCGCGCCCTCGAGGGTGACGGCGACATGGGAGGCACCGTCGACGTCGCGGAAGACCGCCTCCACCCGCGCGGGACGGCCGACCAGGAACATGTCGTGCGCGTCCGTGCCGCGTGGGCGCGGCCGCAGCCGGACCTGGCTGCCACGGGAGACGGCGGTGCCCGCCACGAGCACGCTGTCCTCGCCCGGGCGCACCGACCGGTCCGCCTCCGGCTCCCACCAGGCCGGCGACACGCCGGCCTCGCCGTCGCCGGCCGAGACGGGAGCCACCGACCCGAAGCCGGCGGGGTCGGAGGCGGCCGGGTCGGAGCCAGCGGGGTCGGAGGCGGCGGGGTCGGAGGCGGACGCGGCGTGGACGGACGGGCAGTGTGGGGACGGTGGTCGCAGCGTGCGGATCGCACCGTGCAGGCGGTCAAGGATCTCCGCGGGAAGTCCGTCCGCACGGTCGATGATCTCGGCGGCACGTGGGTCCGTCGCGCGGGCCTCGCGCTTCTCCGCCTCGGTCAGCGCGCGCGTACGCAGCGACAGGATCTCGTCGATCTCCGTCGCGTCGAAGAGATCTCCGGGACTCTCGGGCGCCGTGCGGGGGTGGTCGTAGAGGATGATCGGCGAGCAGAGCACGACGTCGTCGGTCTCGTCCGCACCGGCGAGCACCGGCTGGACCCGCAGGTTCTCGCAGTCCCCGGCGGCGGCGGACGCCCAGGCCGGGGGGTCGAGGAGCGACAGGAACCGACCATCGCTGACGCCGAGCAGCGTATGCGCGGCGATCAACGAGTGCCGCAACGCCTCCGCCCGCGGCCGGTCGGCGGGCACGCCCAGCGCCGTGTTCTCCACCCGGGTGCGTATCCGGTACAGCCGGAACGGGGCCGTGGCGCGCTCGGTGGACAGCGTGATCCGGGCCGTCGCGGGCCAGCGCTGTCGCCGCACGCGCACGGGAGCCGCCCGCGGCGGCGTCACCACCGGCTCGACGTCGACCCCGCCCGGGATCTCGACGACGGTGCTGCCCGCCCCGGTGTCGCCGTCGAGGAGATCGGCCAGGGGGACCGTCACATCGATCTCATGCGGTCTGGCCTCGTCGAAACTGAGCATGCGCGCCCCGCCGGTCTCGAGATCGTCAACCGGCTCGAACCCACCCGCCCCGTCGCCGCGCTCCACCTGTCGCCGGGTCAGCTGCAGGAACCCCAGCCGCACCGTCACCGTCGCGGTCCGCGTCGCCTCCAGCAGGCACTCGGCCTGGTGGAACCACCCGTCCGCGGACCCCGACACCCCGAGCGGCGCGGACGCCTGCCCGGCGACCCAGGATCGCGGAGCAAGCACGCCGAACTGCCATCGCACCCGGTTCTTGCCCGCGGAGCGCCGATACGGATAGAGCAGGTAACCCTCGTAGAGCACTGCGTCGGCGACGGCACGAGCCGCCTCGAAACCGGCCTGCGCGGGGCTGGCGTTGATTCGCTCAGGGTTGCGCATCGCGGTTCCCTCTCCGGCAGGGCGGTGGGCCTGACGCACGCTTCCACCCCAGCTCGATATGACTCGAAGTGTTCTTCAGAACACGATTCGTCGTCATGGGACGGGCTGCCCGGGGCCGACTGCCTCAAACCCCACCCATGTCCCGAGCCTCACCGCCCACCAGACCGTCGCGGCGGCTGCGCAGCCAGGCGTACCAGTCCGACAGGCCGGTGCCGTCCACCGGGAGAGCACCTGGCGGGCGGGCGTCCGACGCGAGGATGTCCGGCGGAGTATCGGCGGCGTGGTGCAGGCCGGACAGTGCCATCACCGCCGCGCCGGGGTTCGCCCGATGGACCTGGGCCACGAGCCGATCCCGATCCAGACCGAGGTACGGCAGCAGATCGCACTTGGTCAGCAGCACGAGGTCCGCCCGAGCGAACATGTGGGGATACTTGACGGGCTTGTCCTCACCCTCCGTCACCGAGAGCAGGACAACTCGGGCGCCCTCCCCCAGGTCGAACAGCGCCGGGCAGACCAGGTTGCCGACGTTCTCGACGAACACCACCGCGCGCGCCGGCGGATCCAGGGCGTGTAGCGCCCGGTCGACCATGGCCGCGTCGAGATGGCAGCCCCGCCCGGTGTTGACCTGGACGACCGGTACCCCGGCGGACCGGATCCGTTCGGCATCGCGCACGCTCTCCTGGTCGCCTTCCACGACCGCGACCGGATGGCGCTGCGCGAGGTCACGGACCGTCCGCTCCAGCAGGGTCGTCTTGCCCGCGCCCGGCGAGCTCATGAGATTCACCGCGAGCACTCCTCGCGCCGCCAGGCGGGCGCGGCTCGCGGCGGCCAGTTCGTCGTTGCGAGCCAGGACCTGCTGTTCGAGCAGCACGGTCCGCCGATCATCGCCGTCTGGCCGGGCGCCGTCCGCCTGGTCACCGCCCATGCGGTCGACGACGCGGTTCTCGTGGGCGGGAGGGTTGTGGCCGTGGCCATCGTGGTGATGCGCCGGATCGATCCGGAACGCGGTCAGCCGCGGGACCTCGGTGGGATCGGCGCAGCCGCAGGTGTCACACATCGAACGGTCCCTCCTCGGCCGGGCGTCAGCCACCACCCCCGGACACCGGCACCATGCTCACCGACGCGATCCGCAGATCGTCACCCCCCGTGACAGCGATGTCGGCGCAGCCGCAGGCGCAGAGCGGCAGGGGGTCATCCGTGTCGAATCCGGCGCCACAACGTCGACAACGCGCCCGGCCCGCGGGTTCGTCGATCGCGAGGACGGCTCCCGCAAGCGGCGTGCCCTCGGCCACCAGGTCGAAGCAGAATCGCACCGAGTCCGCGACGACTCCGGACAGTCGCCCGACGACGAGGCGCACGACACGCACCTCAGCCTCGCCGGTCCGATCGAGGATCGCGTCCACGACGCTCTGGGTGACGGCGAGTTCGTGCATCGGGACTCCTCGACGTCGACGCCCCGCGCCCGCCGTGGGTCCAGATGAGCTCGACGGCAGTGTTCGGTGCGCATCACCGCAGGTCTACCCGGCTGCGGGGAGCCGTAGACCTCGACGTGAGGCCAGGAGCAGGCAGGGAGCACGGACAGCGACTGTGCGGCTGACGGCGCGCCGGAACGGACGCGAAAAGTCCGGGACGCGGAGCTCGAAGCGCAAGAATTTTCGGCAGCGGTCGGTCACCAACCACGCGGCGGCTTATGCACGCCGGGTCGACCGGTGCTTACCACATCTTTCCGAGAGACAAGGCGAGAGTGCGAGAGAAAACACGTCGGAACTGGGTACGGCAGCCGGTGGGGCCGGCTACGGGCGGGCGGACGCCATTGTCCGACCACCCCGGGTCGGTCAGGCCGCCGCCGGCGAGGCGGGCGCGGCCATCCAGGCGAGATCGGCGACCGTCACGACGAGCCGGGCGGCGATCGCCTCTGCCTCCAGGCCGGAGTCGAGGGCCTGTCGCAACGCGATCCCGCGTACTGTGCGTAGCTCCAGGCGCCGCGGATGATCCGCCCACATCAGCTTGTCGGCGAGTACCGCACGCTCCACCGGATCGGGAACCTTCAGCACATCCTCATAGTTCATCACGGGCCAACATGGTTACGGCTGGGAGGACTTTGCGCAACATTCGAGTAGCGGTTTTTCTGCGGTAGCTTCCGCCACACCCGAAAGCTATGCCTTCTTCCTGTCCGCGCACTGTCCCGCACCAGCAGACGCCACCGGGGCGGGCGCCTTCAGCGCAGGTCGGTGGTGGTCGCCCCGGAGCCGAGCCACTGGTCGGCCAGGCGGCTGAGCTGGCCCGTGGACCGCAGCTCGGCGAGCGCGCGGTCGACGTCCCCGACCAGGGGGTTGTCCTTCGCCAACGCCAGGCCGTACTGCTGCGCGGGACCGCTCGCTGGCAGCCGCCCGACCACGAACGCGTCGCCGAGCTCGCGGGTGAGGGACAGCGCGGTCGGCAGGTCCACGGCGATCCCGTCGATGGGGCCGTTCTCCAGCGCGTCCTTCGCCTCGTTGACGTCGGTGAAGGCGACCGGCTCCTGCACCGGCGCGATGTCGCGGGTGATCGCGTCCATGGCGGGGGTCCCGGTGGCGGCGCCGAGTTTGGCGTCGCGCAGCCCGGCGAGGGTCCGCACCCGCGCGAAGCGGGAGGTCTTCAGGGCGACGACGGCCTGGCTCGCCGTGTAGTAGCCGCCGCTGAGGTCGACGGCCTGGCGCCGCTGCTCGGTGATCGAGATCTGGTCGATCGCGAAGTCGAACGACTTCGGCCCGGCGGCGACGGCGCGCTCCCGCGGCACCGTGACCCAGCGGACCTTGCCGCTGGAGAACCCGAGCCGGGCCGCGACGGCGTAGGCGACGGCGCTCTCGAAGCCCTGCCCGTTCGCGGGGTCGCCACCCGAGAACCACGGCGCCTGCGCCGGAGAGCCTGTTGCGATCGTCAGCTCGCCGGCGTGGACCAGGTGCAGGCCATGGGACGAGCCGCCCGAGCCGCTGCAGGAGGTGATCGCGAGCAGAGTCGCGGTCACCAGGGCAAGCGCGGCGAGCAGCCGGGCGCGTGGCATACGGGCGTGACCTCCGGTGATCTCCCCCGGTCCAGGGAACGGGGCACGAGCAGGTGACGTCGAGAAGAAGCAGTACACAGTATTGCCCATCAGGACAAAGCGCCCGAGGGCGGTACCGGCCGCGCTCCTCCGCGCAACGCCGATGGACGCGGCCATCATCGGGCCCATGGCCGAGAGCGCGCGGTACGTCGGTGTCGTAGGTCCGAGTGACGCGAGCGACGGCGAGCTCGCCGTCGCGGAAGCGGTGGGTCAGCGCCTCGGCGGCGCCGGCTGGATCGTGGTGTGCGGCGGCCTTGGCGGGGTGATGGCCGCGGCCTGCCGGGGCGCGCAGGCGGCGGGTGGGATGACCGTCGGCCTGCTGCCGGGCATGTCCCGCGCGGCGGGGAACCCGCATCTCACCGTGAGCCTTCCGACCGGGCTCGGCGAGATGCGCAACGGCCTGCTCGTGCGGGCCAGCGACGCGCTCGTCGCCGTCGGCGGGAGCTGGGGCACGCTCAGCGAGATCGCGCTCGCCCTGCGGACCGGGCGGCCGGTGATCGGCCTGGGAACGTGGGGGGTCGACACCGGCGACCGGGCCGCCCCGGCGGTCATCCCGGTCAGCGACGTCGACGACGTGGTCGTCGCGGTGCGGTCCGCGCTCGCCCTGCCCGAGCCCGACGGAGGCTGACGCGGCATAGCGGTGTCAGGCGGGCCGTCGCAACGGAGGGAAGAAGGGTCAGCCGGGAAAGCCGACGGTAAGGAGCCGAGTCGGGCGGTCGCGGCGTATACCGTCGCATGCGTCGCGACGGTGCGTATCGCCGCCTGGAGGCGCCGGATCCCGCTCCGGTGAGCCTCTCGCGGCGCTGTGGACGCACGAGAGGACCGCGAGCGCGATGTTCCCGTTGGGGATGGTGTCGGGGCTGGTCGTCGTCACGGCGGCGGCGGTCGCCGGTGCGGTGTGGGCCTCGCCGGGGTGGTGGGCCGCGGTCGCCGTGGCCGTGGCGCTGCTCGCGCTGGCCGGGCGGGACATCACTCAGCGTCAGCACGCCATCCTGCGGAACTATCCGGTCGCCGGGCATCTGCGGTTCCTGCTCGAACGGATCCGCCCCGAGATCCAGCAGTACTTCATCGAGCGCAACTTCGACGGCCGGCCCTTCGACCGCGACGTGCGCACGAGCATCTACGAGCGGGCCAAGGGCATCCACAGCGACCAGGCGTTCGGCACGGAACGTGACGTCAACGCCGTCGGCTACGAGTTCCTGCCGCACTCGACCGCGCCGCTGGACCCGGCATCGGACGCGCCGCCGCCCCGGATCCGAGTCGGCGGCCCGGACTGCACCCAGCCCTACGACATCGCGCTGCTGAACATCTCGGCGATGAGCTTCGGCTCGCTGTCCGCCAACGCGGTCCTCGCGATGAACCGCGGTGCGGCCGCGGGCGGGTTCGCCCACGACACCGGCGAGGGTGGGCTCACCGAGCATCACCTGCGCCACGGCGCCGACCTCGTCTGGGAGATCGGCAGCGGCTACTTCGGCACCCGCACCCCGGACGGTGACTTCGACCCGACCCGGTTCAAGGACGTCGCGGCCCTGCCGTCGGTGCGGATGGTGGAGCTGAAGCTGAGCCAGGGCGCGAAGCCGGGACTCGGCGGGATCCTGCCCGCGAGGAAGGTCACCGCCGAGATCGCCGCGGCCCGCGGGGTACCGGCAGGGGTGACCTGCGTGAGCCCGCCGGGGCACCGGGTGTTCGCCACCCCGCGGGAGCTGGTGCTGTTCGTCGCGCGGATGCGGGAGCTCGCCGGCGGCAAGCCCGCCGGGTTCAAGCTGTGCGTCGGGTCGCGCCGGGAACTGCTCGCGATCTGCCGGGCGATGCTCGCCGAAGGAGTCACACCGGACTTCATCGTCGTCGACGGCGCGGAGGGCGGCACCGGCGCGGCGCCGCTCGAATACGAGGACCACGTCGGCACGCCACTGACCGAGGGGCTGATCACCGTGCACAACGCGCTGGTCGGCGTCGGGCTGCGGGACCGGATCCGGATCGGAGTGAGTGGCAAGGTCGCCACCGGCGTCGACATCGTCAAACGGCTGGCGCAGGGCGCCGACTACACGAACGCGGCGCGGGCGATGATGATGGCGGTGGGCTGCATCCAGGCGCAGCGCTGCCACACCAACACCTGCCCCACCGGCGTGGCCACCCAGGACCCGCGCCGTGCCCGCGCGCTCGACGTCGCCGACAAGGGTGAGCGGGTGCGCCGCTACCAGCAGGCCACCGTCGCCACCGCCGTGCAGGTGATGGCGTCGCTGGGCTGCGCGGCGCCGGGCGAACTGGGACCGGCGATGCTGATGCGCCGGCTCAGCCACACCGACACCCGAAGCTACGCCGAGCTGTACTCCTGGCTCGAACCGGGCGAGCTGCTCGCCGAGCCCCCCGCGGACTGGGCCGCCGACTGGACCGCCGCGGACCCCGACCGTTTCCGCCCGTCGACCGTGAGCGGCAGTCGGTGACCCGGTGATCCGTCGCCCGGGTCACCCCGCGGTCACAGGATCCGGGCCGCGGGGGCCGTCTGCCGGGGCTGGACAGGGCGACCTCGGCGCCGGACGATGACGCCGGTGGAAGGCCTGCGCGTCGGCACGCCGGCGGGACGATGGGTGCTCGCGGCCACGGTGCTCGGGTCGGCGCTCGCCGCGATCGACGCGACGGTGGTCGGTATCGCACTGCCCGCGATCGGCCGCGACTTCGGTGTCGGCCTGTCGTCGTTGCAGTGGGTGGTCACCGGATACACGCTCACCCTTGCGGGGCTGCTGCTCGTCGCCGGTGATCTCGGGGATCGGTACGGGCGGCGACGGGTGTTCCTCATCGGTGTCGCCTGGTTCGTCGTCGCGTCGGCGGGTTGTGCGGCGGCACCGAACGCGCCGGTGCTCATCGCCGCCCGAGCCCTGCAGGGGGTCGGTGCGGCACTGCTGACGCCGGGCAGCCTGGCGATCCTGGAGGCGAGTTTCGTCCCGGACGACCGCGGACGGGCGATCGGGGCGTGGTCGGGACTCGGCGGGGTGGCGACGGCGGTCGGCCCGTTCCTCGGCGGCTGGCTCGTCGAGGTGTGGTCCTGGCGGCTGATCTTCCTGATCAACCTGCCGGTGGCGGCGGCCGTCATCGCCGTGACGTGGCGGCACGTGCCGGAGTCCCGCGACACGCGACCCGGCGGGCGCGTGGACGTCGCCGGCGGCGCCCTGATCACACTCGGCCTGGTCGGGGTGACCTACGGTCTCATCGAGGGGTCGTCGGCGGGCTGGTCGGAGCCCGCGGTGCTGGCGGCGCTGGGCGGCGGGGTGCTGACGCTCGCCGCGTTCCTCGGCTGGGAACGGCGGGCACCGGACCCGATGCTGCCGCTGGGCCTTTTCACCGCCCGCCAGTTCACCGCCACGAACCTGGTGACCTTCGTCGTGTACGCGGCACTCGGCGGTGCCCTGTTCCTGCTGCCGGTACAGCTCCAGCAGGTCTGCGGCTACAGCCCACTGCGGTCGGGCACGGCCCTGCTGCCGGTCACGGTGATCATGCTGGCGCTGTCCGCCCGGTCCGGTCGCCTCGCCGCCCGGATCGGGCCACGCCTGCAGATGAGCGTCGGCCCGATCGTCGTCGGGGCGGGCCTCGCGCTGCTCACCCGGATCGACGCGGCGGGCGACTACCTGACGCAGGTGCTGCCCGCCGTCACCGTGTTCGGCCTGGGTCTCGCGATGACGGTGGCGCCGCTGACCGCGACCGCGCTCGCCGCCGTCACGCCGCGCCACGCGGGCCTCGCCTCGGCGGTGAACAACGACGTGGCGCGGGTCGCGAGCCTGATCGCCGTCGCCGTCCTGCCCGCGCTCGGCGGCATCACCGGAGCGTCCTACCTGCATCCGGCCGAGTTCTCCCGGGGCTTCCACATGGCGGTACTGCTCGCCGCGGCGCTGTGCGGACTCGGCGGTCTGATCGCCGCCGTCACGATCCGCAACCCACCCCGCCCAGCCCGCCCGCCGGTCCCCGTCGGCCGTCCGGTACCTGCCGGCCGGCCCGCGCCCCCCGGAGCACCGGTACCCGCCGGAGGTCTGGCTTCGGCGGCCGGAGCCGCTCCCGCCCAGCCGACCGCGGCGCTGCACTGCTGCCTGGACGCACCGCCCCTGGCCGATCCGACCGCCGGCCCCACCACGCGTGCCTGACCGGCTCCGACATCGGCGGCGGCCGAGTTCTGTCGGAGGGGGCCTCTAGGGTGCTGGCCGTCGGGCACCATGCCGGGCCCGGCCCCGGATCGGGCCGCGGTGAGAGCGGCCCCGAGCGAAAGGGTTCCCCATGCCCACCATCACGCCGTGTCTGTGGTTCGACGACCAGGGCGAGCAGGCCGCACAGCTCTACACCTCGCTGATCCCGAACTCGCGGATCACGAACGTCACCCGGTACGGTCCGGGCTCGCCGGGACCCGAGGGCGCGGTGATGACCGTCGAGTTCGAGCTGGATGGCACGTCGTACGTCGCGCTCAACGGCGGGCCCGTGTTCCCGCAGACGGAGGCGTTCTCCCTGCAGGTCCACTGCGCGTCCCAGGAGGAGGTGGACCGCTACTGGGACAGCCTGATCGCGGACGGCGGCTCGGAGAGCCAGTGCGGCTGGCTCAAGGACCGGTTCGGCGTGTCCTGGCAGATCGTCCCGACGGCGCTCGGCGACCTGCTCGGCGACCCGGATCCCGAGCGGGCGCGGCGGGCCATGGAGGCGATGCTGAGCATGAAGAAGATCGACATCGCCGAGATCGCCCGCGCCGCGGCGGGAGATCAGCCCGGCTAGGATCAGCGCGGTGGTCCGCATCCTCGTCGTCGGCGCGTCCGGTTCCGGCAAGACGACGCTCGCCCGGCGGGTCGCCGCCGAGATGGCCGTCCCGCACATCGAGCTGGACGCTCTCCAGCACGGTCCGGGCTGGACTCCACGGCCGACCTTCGTCGCCGATGTCACCGCGGCGGTCGCGGCGCCGGCCTGGGTCGTCGACGGCAACTACTCGGCCGTCCAGGAGCTCGTCTGGGCCAGGGCGGACACGGTGGTCTGGCTGGATCTGCCCCGCTGGCTGGTCGAGTGGCGGGTGGTGCGACGCACGGCCGGTCGGCTGGTGCTGCGCAGGCGGCTGTGGAACGGCAACCGGGAACGGTGGCGCGACGTGCCGCGTGCCGACCATCCGATCCGCTGGTCATGGCGCAAGCACGCCGAGTACCGCGTCCGGTACGCCGAGCGGTTCGCCACCGAGCCGGCGGAGCGCGCGTGTGTGCGACTCCGCGGCCGCGCCGAGGTGGCGGCCTGGTCAGCAGTCGAGGACGGCGTAGGTGTCGAGGTCCTCGGTGGCGGTCACGCAGCGCCGTAGCAGGGTTTCGATCAGCTCACGGTTGTACATGACCGTGGGGGTGACGACCCAGGTGAACATGCCCCAGATCATCTGCTGGCGGTAGTGCCGCCAGGCGTCGTCCCAGACGGGCGGCTCGACGCCCCGCGCCCGCAGCTCGTCGAGGTAGTGGCGCAGCAGGTCCTGCTCGCGGGCGCGCCGCTCGGAGATGTCGAGCGCGGTCACCACCGCGTAGGCGACGTCGTTCGCCCAGGTGGCGATCCGCATGAGCTGCCAGTCGATCAGGCCGAAGCGACCGTCCGGCAGCTGGTAGGTGTTGCCGATGTGGACGTCGCCGTGAATGACCGTGCGCGGCTCGGTGTCGTTCGCCACCTGCAACGCGCGGAAGGCCCGCGCCATCCGCTCGCGCGGATGACGGGCGAGGTCGAGCACCTGCGGCTTGTACTCCTCGGTCAGGCCGAAGTCGAAGGCGGCGACGCCGTCCGGCGCGAGATACCAGTTCGACGACGGGCCGCGGCGGGCGGTCTCCAGCCAGTCGAACCGCTTCTCCAGATCGGGCTGCCCCCAGTACTCGGCGTGCATCGCGGCGAGGGTGCTCATCAGGGGAGCGAGGTCGTCCGCGGACGTGCTCGACAGGGCGCTCGGGAAAGCGGCGTCACGCCCCGCGAGATCCTCGATGGCCACCGCGAACCGCCTGGTCACCTCGTCGACGACGAGGCCGAAGACCTGCGGCGTCTCGTAGCGGGCGTGCTGCCGGAAATGCTCGTAGTAGCGGACCTCGGTGAGGTACATGCTCGGGTCGGTCACGAGCATCCGCTGCGTGAGCGAGGTCTTGAGGAACATCTCCTCCGGCAGGCCGGCGTCGTGGCCGGCCGCGTACCGCAGCCGCAGTCGCAGCCGGGTCGCCGCGCCCTGCGTACGCTCGGTGATCTCGATGTCGTCCACCCGTACGTCGGGGTGCTCCACCGCGAGGAAGCCGGTGAGCCACTCGGGCGTGACATGTTCGATGCGCACGGGCGCGACGGGCATAAAAAGATCATCTCCTACCGGGACGGCGCGACGTGTACGTTTATAGCCCGTCCGCGCCGGCGGCGCCCGTGTCCGCGGACGCGGGCTCAGCCCTGATCAGGGCGCTGCGCACCGCGACGGCGACGATCTCGCCGCGCTGGTTGCGGGCCGTGTGCTCGAAGGTGACCACGCCCTCGCCGGGACGGCTGCGGGAGCGGCGCCTGGCGAGCACGACCGTCTCGGCGTACAGGGTGTCGCCGTGGAACACCGGCGCCGGGAAGCGGATCTCCCCGAAGCCGAGGTTGGCCACGGTCGTGCCCTGGGTGAGCTGGTTGACGGACAGGCCGACCAGCGTCGACAGCGTGAACATGCTGTTGACCAGACGGGTGCCGAACGGCTGCGTCGCACTCCACGCCTCGTCGAGGTGCAGCGCCTGCGGGTTCATCGTCAGGGTGCTGAACAGCGTGTTGTCGGCCTCGCCGACGGTCCGGCCCGGCCGGTGGGTGTAGACGACGTCGGTCTCCAGCTCGTCGAACCACAGCCCCCGCTGCTCGACGACGCGCCGCGACGGCGCCGCCTGCGCGCCGGCCACGGCCTCACTCGGATCGTCACCCGCGCCCGGCGGCGTCGCCGTGACGGAACCCGCCATCGCCTGTCTCCCTCGTCCACCTGCCGCCCGCAACCCGCCGCGGCGATGTCGGGGCGATGTCGGGGCGAGCACCGGACGCTAACACGGCCCGCCCGGGGCAGGGGGCGGACCGGCAGCGTCGGGTGGGCGGGGCCGTCAGACGTGGACGACCCCGGACCCGGCGTTCTCCCCGGGACGGATCAGCAGCGCGAGCAGCAGCGCGACAGCGGACAGCGCGGCGCCGATCACCATCGAGACGTGCAGTCCGCTCATGAACGCGGCGTGGCTGCCGGACTCGACGGCGGCGCGCAGCGCGTCGGACGCCCCGGGCACCGGCGGTACCAGGCCCTGCCCGACGGCCTCCTTGGCCTGGGTGAGCCGCTCGGCCTGCGCCGCCGGGACGCCGGCGGCGACCAGCCGGTCGCCCAGCACCGAGCCGACCCGGCTGGCCAGCACCGAGCCGAGGATGGCGGTGCCGAGGACGCCGCCGAGCTGGGTGGCCGTCGACTGCAGGCCGCCGGCGACGCCGGAGTCGGCCACCGGCGCGTTGCCGACGATCGCGTCGGAGGCGGCCGTCACGGTGAGTCCGACCCCGACGCCGATCGCGACGAACGC
Organism: Frankia sp. RB5; assembly: GCF_059816245.1. NCBI lineage: Bacteria > Bacillati > Actinomycetota > Actinomycetes > Frankiales > Frankiaceae > Frankia > Frankia sp. RB5. The sequence continues at coordinate 76,906 of NZ_JCBATA010000011.1, read as the reverse complement.
CGGCCAGAGCAGGTGGTAGGACGAGTCGGGCTCCAGCTGGGTGAGCAGCACGAAGGCCCCGACGAGCAGGGTCATGCCGGCCGCGATCGGCACCCGCGGGCCGAAGCGGGCGTTGAGGGCGGCACCGAGCGGGCTGCTGACCATGAACACCGCGGACAGCGGCAGGGTGCGCACCCCGGCCTGCACCGCGGAGTAGCCGTGCACGTTCTGCAGGTACAGCGTGAGGAAGAACAGCACGCCGAACAGCGCGAGGAACGTCAGGACGACGATGAGCGTGCTCAGGCTGAGCGAGCGGTTGCGGAACAGCCGCATGGGCACCAGCGGCGCGCGCACCCGGGACTCGATCAGCACGAACGCCACGAGCAGGACGGCGGCGGCGACGAGGAACCCGATCGTCCGTCCGGAGTCCCAGCCCCAGCTCTGCGCCTTGATCATGCCGAAGACGAGGGCGAACAGGCCGCCGGCGAGGGTCAGCAGGCCGGGGACGTCCAGATGGTGCGGCCCCGACTCGTCCCGGCTCTCGGCGAGGACCAGCAGGCCGACGACGAGCGCGACCGCCCCGACCGGGATGTTGATAATGAAGACGGACTCCCAGCTCACATGCTCGACGAGAAGGCCGCCGATGATCGGCCCGGCCGCGATGGAGATCGCCGAGGCACCGCCCCACACGCCGATGGCCATGTTGAGCTTCTCCGGCGGGAAGGCCGAACGCAGGATGGCCAGCGTGTTCGGCATCAGCAGCGCGCCGGCCACCCCCTGCAGGGCGCGGAAGACGATCACGCCCGTGATGGAGCCGACCAGGCCGACCCCGAGCGAGGTCAGGGCGAAGCCGACGACCCCGATCAGGAAGATCCGCCGCCGGCCGAACCGGTCGCCGAGCTTGCCGGCGGGGATGAGCAGTACCGCCAGGGCCAGCAGGTAGGAGTTGGTCACCCACTGCAGGTCCGACAGGGAAGCGTGCAGGTCCTCGGCGATGCGCGGGTTGGCGATCGACACGACGGTCGCGTCGAGGCCGACCATGATCACGCCGAGCGCGACGCTCACCAGGGTCAACCACGGATGACCTCGACGGCCCGCCGCCCCGCCCGGCGGCGTCGTCCCGGCCTCGCGGGAGGCGTGACGCGACCTCCCCGGGTGGTCCTCGTGGCGCGGCGCGTGTTCCGCGCCCGTTGCTGTGGACATGAGCCGATGTCCCTTCAGGTCGTCCGGGCTTCCTCCACCACTCTCCGACATAGGTGCCATTTTGTCAGCTCTGCCAAACCGACAGAGATGACAATCACCTGGGCGGAGCGATATGATCGAAGGGTGGGTGATCCGGCGGAACACGGCGCTGCCACGGACGCGCCGACCGGCCAGGCGATGGGGACGAACCCCGGCGAGCTGTCCCGGGCGGAGCGCCGGCGGGCGCGGATCCGCGCCAGCATCGCGGACGCGGCGCTGCAGCTGTTCATGTCCCGCGGCTACGACGCGACGACGGTCGAGGATGTGGCGGCCGCGGTCGACATGAGCCCGCGCACCGTGTTTCGCTACTTCCCGTTCAAGGAGGACATGCTCCGCGAGGCCGTCCACTTCGAGCTGGCCGTGCTCGTGGAAGCCATGCGCGCGCGACCCGCCGAGGAGCATCCCGCCGACGCCCTCGGCCGGGCGATGGTCGACATGTGGCGCAACCTCGACAACGACCCGGAGGTCGTCCGCTCGCTGCTGCTCCTGATCACCGAACTCCCCCGCGTCCGCGGTGTGCTCGTCGAGGCGTCCCGCACCAGCGAGCGCGCCCTGGCCGAGGTGCTCGCGACCCGCCTCGGCCGCGCCCCGACGGACCTCTCGACCCGCGTCGCCACCGCCTGCGCGCTCGCGGCGATCAACGTGGTGGTCGACGCGTGGGCGTCGATGCCCCCCGGCTCCGATCTCGTCCCGCTCGTCGACGAGGCGATGGCCGCCCTGCGTGCCGGCCCGCTGCGGGTGTGCTCCGCCGGCGCGTGAGCGGCGCCCCGGCGCCCGGCGCCGGCGATCACTGCGGTTGACACGCCCGCCGCCGCGACCTGCACTCGTAGGAGAGCTCGAGCTGTGGGTGGCCGCCGGCCGCGGTGCGTGGCGGTCCCGCCCCGCGCGACCCGCGGGCAGAACCGGTGCGACCACTCCCCCGATGGCCGGGTGAGAGCCGCCCGCCATGGCTCGCGCCGGCCGCGGGAGGCGGCACGTCGATGGGCACACGACAGGCAGATTCCACCCGAACGACCGACCCGGCGCGGACCTCGGCCGGCAGGGGGCGCGCGACGCGTTCGTCTACCAGGGCGGCGCCGGCCCGGACGGGGCGCGGCGCCGCGCGTGCGCCGGGGAACGAGGCCGCCCTGGCCGGCCCGCTGGACCAGGTGCCCGCGGAGTCGGACCTGATCGAGGCGGCGATGCGCTGGCACTTCGACCCGCGCACCGGCTCGCCGTTCTGGCTGGAGCTGGCACCGAGCCTCGGCTTCGACCCGCGTGAGGACATCCACATCGTCGACGACCTCGCCCGCTTCCCCAACGTCGTCGACCGGCTGCGCGACATCCCGGCCGCGGCGCTGATCCCCCGTGGCTACGCCCTGGAGCATCCGCCGGACGGCGCCGCGGCCGTGTTCGGGGTGTTCGACTCCGGCGGCACCACCGGACCGCCCAAGCACATGCTGCTGATGACCGACTGGCTGGAACGCATGCTCGCCCGCAACGAGCGGGAGTCGGCCGAACGCGGCTACCCGGTGGCGGCCGACTGGCTGGCGGTGGCGCCAAGTGGGCCGCACATGTTCGGCACGTTCATCCGCGAACTCGCCCACCGGCAGGGCCGGCTGGCGTACACGATCGACCTCGACCCACGCTGGGTGAAGAAGTGCCTCGCCGCCGGTCGCCGCGAGCTCGCCGACGAGTACGCCGACCACCTGGTCGCGCAGGCCCGCACCGTGCTGGAGTCGCAGGACATCGGCGTGCTGGTGACCACGCCGCCGCTACTGGAGCGGATGGTGCGCGACGAGCGGCTGCGCCGGATCATCGACGAGCGGATCGGCATGGTCGAGTGGAGCGGCGCGCACCTGGATCCGGACACCCGCGCCCTGCTGCGCACCGAGGTGCTCCCGCGCCCCCGGCTGTTCGGGCGGTACGGCTCCACCATGATCCTGTCTGGCGCGCCGGAGAGGATCGGCCTGTCCCCGGACGACCCGTGCGTGTTCGACCCGTTCTCTCCGTATGTCACGTTCCGGGTGGTCGACCCGGAGACCGGCGAGCGTGTGCCCTACGGCAGCCGCGGCCGGGTGGTGATGAACCACGTGAGCCGCTCGGCGTTCCTGCCGAACAACCTCGAACGCGACGAGGCGACCCGGATCGAGCCGCCGCCCGGCCAGGTCGGCGACTCGGTCGCCGACGTCAGCCCGGTCGCCGTGTTCGGCGACGCCGAGGTCATCGAGGGGGTCTACTGATGGCCACGGGGAGCCCACGGCCGGGGCCCCGCGGCGAGGCCGGACTGATCGCGGTGGACGCGCTGGGCCCGGGCGGTCCTTACCACTCCCGGACCCGGCTGACCATCACCGATCTCGGCGGGACGGCGGTCGCCGAGCTGAGCCTGGTCCCGTCGCTGTACGTGCACCGGGCCATCGGCGCACTGCGTGCCGCCGAGCCGCTGCCCGCGGCCGAGCGGCTCGCCGCGCTCGCCCGTGCCGGCGAGATGTTCGCGACCGAACCGGCCGGCGGCCTGGCGGTCGACGACTATGAACGCGCCGTGTGCCGGATCTCCGGCATGCCGATCTCGGTCGTCCGCCACGCCACCCGGACCACCCGCCGGGCGCTGGTCGACGCCGGCCGCGACGCACGCCAAGCCCTGCCCACCGGCAGCGTCGCCGACTGGCACGACCCGGCGACCGTCGGCGGACGGGCGGTGTGGACGCGGCGCGGCGAGGTCTTCGGCGTGCACGCCGCGGGCAACCATCCCGGCGTGCACGCCCTGTGGCCGCAGGCGCTGGCGCTGGGCTACCGGGTGGCCGTGCGGCCATCGCGCCGCGAGCCGCTCACCCCGTTCCGGCTGGTCAGCGCGCTGCGGGCGGCCGGGTTCGCCGACGACCAGGTGGTGCTGCTCCCCACCGACCACACCGTGGCCGACGAGATCATCAAGGCGGCGGACCTGTCGCTCGTCTACGGCGGCGACGACGTCGTGCGCAAGTACGGCGACGACCCCACCGTGCTCGTCCAGGGCCCCGGCCGCTCGAAGATCCTGCTCGCCGGCGAGGACTGGCACCACCATCTGGACACCCTCGTCGACTCCATCGGCGACGAGGGCGGAACGGCCTGCGTCAACGCGACGGCCGTGCTCACCGACACCGACCCGACCGGCCTCGCCGACGTGCTGGCCGAGCGGCTCGGCGCGATCCCGAGCCTGCCACCCGAGGACGACCGCGCGGTGCTGCCCTGCCAGCCATCCGATCAGGCCGCGCGCCTCGAGCGCTACCTGCTCGACCACGCCGCCGGCACCACCCCCCACCTGGGCGGCGACGGCATCACCGATCCCGTGCCCGGCGGCGGCGCGGCGCTGCGCCCGGCGGTGTTCGAGGTGGACCGCCCCGACGCCACACAGACCGGCATCGAGCTGGGCTTCCCCTGCGTCTGGGTCGCCCCCTGGTCCCCCGCCGACGGCACCGGACCGCTGCGCGACTCCCTCGTCCTCACCGCCCTGACCCACGACGAGGCGCTGGTGGACCGCCTGGTCGACGACCCGACCATCCGCAACGTCTACGTCGGCGACCACCCCACCTACTGGATGCGCTCCGACACCCCCCACGACGGCTACCTCGGCGAGTTCCTCATGCGCACCAAGACAGTCCTGCGCGGCTGAGCGCGCCGTCCGGAACCGCGCCAGGGGGCTCGGTGTGGCACGGCAGCGGGGTGCCACACCGAGCCCTGTTCAGGTGGCCGCGAGCGCCTGCGGAGCCCTGGTCAGATGCTCCGCATACGCGATCGTCGTGAGGAACTCGGGGAGCTCCTCGGCCAGTGCCGTCGCGACGAACACCTCGCGGGCCTCGTCGAGACGGTTCGGGGTGTCGCCGCGCTCGGCGCGCACGGCGGCGAACTCCTCGGCGAGCAGCCCTTCGACGAGCTCCCGGGTGATCGGGCGGCCGTCGTCCAGCGGAGTTGCGTGGCGCAGCCACTGCCAGACCTGGCAGCGGGCGATCTCGGCGGTGGCGGCGTCCTCCATCAGGTTGAAGATCGCCACCGCGCCGGTGCCGCGCAGCCACTCGTCGATGTAGCGCAACGCCACCGTGATGTTGTTGCGCAGCCCCGCCTCGGTGACGACCGCGCCGGCCGACGCGATGTCGAGCAGGTCCGACGCGGCCACCGACACGTCCGACCGGGTCACGCCGAGCTGGTTCGGCGCCGTGCCGAGACGGGCGTCGAACGCCGCCTCACACACCGGCACCAGCCCGGGATGTGCCACCCAGGAGCCGTCGAAGCCGTCGCCGGCCTCACGTTCCTTGTCCGCTCGGACCTGGTCGAACGCGCGGGCGTTGACTCCTGGGTCCCGGCTGGGGATGAACGCCGCCATCCCACCGATCGCGTAGGCGCCACGGCGGTGGCAGGTCGACACCAGCAGGCCGGTGTAGGCGCGCATGAACGGCACCGTCATCGTCACCCGGGCCCGGTCGGGCAGCACGTACCGCCCGTCCAGGACGCCGAGCGTCTTGATGATGCTGAACACGTAGTCCCAGCGGCCGGCGTTGAGGCCGGCGCAATGGTCGCGCAGCTCGTAGAGGATCTCCTCCATCTCGAAGGCGGCGGGGATCGTCTCGATGAGCACGGTGGCGCGCACCGTGCCGGTCGGGATGCCGAGGCGATCCTGCGCGAACACGAACACGTCGTTCCACAGCCGGGCCTCGAGATGGCCCTCCAGCTTCGGCAGGTAGAAGTACGGGCCGGAGCCCGCGTCGATCTGCAGCCGGGCGCAGTGGAAGACGTACAGACCGAAGTCCACCAGCGCCGCGGGGATCGGCCGGCCGTCGACGAGCAGGTGTGCCTCGTCGAGGTGCCAGCCGCGCGGCCGGACGACGATCGTCGCCGGGTTCGGGCCGACGGCGTACCGCTTGCCGGCGTCGGTGGTGAACTCGAGCCGGCCGCGGATGGCGTCGAGCAGGTTGAGCTGGCCGGCGATCACGTTGAACCAGGTCGGTGAGGTGGCGTCCTCGAAGTCGGCGAGCCACACCCGGGCGCCCGAGTTCAGCGCGTTGACCGTCATCTTCCGTTCCGTCGGCCCGGTGATCTCCACCCGCCGGTCGACGAGCCCCGGCGCGCCCTCGCTGCCCGCGACCCGCCAGGACGGGTCCGCGCGCACCCACCGCGTCTCGGGGAGGAAGTCGAGGGTGGTGGCACCGGAGGCGAGCCGGGCACGGCGCTCCCGCCGGGCGGCGAGCAGGTCGGCCCGCCGCCCGGCGAAGGCGCCATCCAGCGCGATGAGGAAGTCCAGCGCCTCGGGGGTGAGGATCTCGCGGAACCGTTCGCCCGGGGCATCGGGGTCGCCGAGGACCTCGATGCGTCCGCCGCGTGGCGCCGGCATGTCAGTGCCCCCCGCCGGCGGCGGCGAACTGCGCCTCCTCGGTGGAGCCGCGCAGCGCGGTGGTGTCGCTCGCCGGGTTGATGGCGGTGCTGACCAGGTCGAAGAAGCCGGTGCCGACCTCGCGCTGGTGGCGGGTGGCGGTGTAGCCGTCGGCCTCGCTGGCGAACTCGCGCTCCTGAAGGTCGACGTAGGCGGTCATGCCCTCGCGGGCGTAGCCGTGCGCCAGGGTGAACATCGAGTGGTTCAGCGCGTGGAAGCCGGCCAGGGTGATGAACTGGAACTGGTAGCCCATGTGGCCGAGCTCGCGCTGGAACTTGGCGATGGTGGCGTCGTCGAGGTGCGCGCGCCAGTTGAACGACGGCGAGCAGTTGTAGGAGAGCATCTGGTCCGGGTATTGCGCCTTGATCGCCTCGGCGAACTGGCGGGCGACCTCGAGGTCCGGGGTGGACGTCTCCATCCACAGCAGGTCGGCGTAGGGGGCGTAGGCCAGACCGCGGGCGATGCACGGGTCGACGCCGGCGGTCACCCGGTAGAAGCCCTCGGCGGTGCGCTCGCCGGTGACGAACTGCTGGTCACGCTCGTCGATATCGCTGGTGATGAGGGTGGCGGCCTGGGCGTCGGTGCGGGCGACGATCAGCGAGGGCACGTTCGCGACGTCGGCGGCCAGCCGCGCGGCATTGAGGGTGCGGATGTGCTGCCCGGTCGGGATGAGCACCTTTCCGCCCAGGTGACCACACTTCTTCTCGGAGGACAGCTGGTCCTCCCAGTGCACACCGGCGGCACCTGCGACGATCATCCCGGTCATCAGCTCGTAGGCGTTGAGCACGCCGCCGAAGCCGGCCTCGGCGTCGGCCACGATCGGCACCAGCCAGTCGGGGGCGTCGGCGACGCCCTCGGTGAAGGTGATCTGGTCCGCGCGCAGCAGCGCGTTGTTGATCCGGCGCACCACCGCCGGGACCGAGTTGGCCGGGTAGAGGCTCTGGTCCGGGTATGTCTGACCGGCGAGGTTCGCGTCGGCGGCGACCTGCCAGCCGGACAGGTAGATGGCCTTGAGCCCTGCCTTGACCTGCTGGACGGCCTGGTTGCCGGTCAGCGCGCCGAGGGCGTTGATGTAGTCGTTCTCGTGCAGGAGCTTCCAGAGCTTCTCGGCACCGAGGCGCGCCAGGGTGTGCTCCTCGACGACGCTGCCGCGCAGGCGGATGACGTCCTCGGCGCTGTAGGTCCGCTCGATGCCCTGCCACCGCGGGTCGGCGGCCCACTGGGCCGCCAGCTCCGCGGCCGCCTTCGTGATCGCCGGGTTCGTCGCCGTCGTCGTCGCTGCCGTCTCGGCCATGTCGCCCTCCACTGCTCCAGGTCCGCCCAAATGGCCAGGACCACCCACCTCTCCGAAGCTGACACAGTCATTCCCCGTGGTCGAGCGGCCCAACGAGCCAAGTCTTGCAAATCTTCCCCACCCGGTCTGCAAATCCTGCGAATGGCACGTTGGCACCGAACCAGCTACCCTGCACTCCAGGGAGGAGTCGGATGCAGAAAACGTTTGTCGGGACCCGGCTGCGGGAACTACGCGAGGAACGGGCCATGAGCCAGGTGGAGCTGGCCCGCCTGCTCGGTATCTCTCCCAGCTATCTGAACCAGATCGAGCACAACTCGCGGCCGCTCACCGTCCCTGTCCTGTTACGCATCACCGAGGCGTTCGGGGTGGACGCCGGTTTCTTCGCCGCGCACGATGTCACCCGGCTGATCGCCGAGGTCCGCGAGGTGCTCTCCGACGGCACGATCGGCCTGAAGGTGCCGGACGCGGACGCCGCCCAGCTCGCCGAGCAGCTCCCCCAGACCGCCCACGCGCTGATCATGCTGCATCGCCGCTACCGGCAGGCCAACGAGCGCCTCGCCGCCCTCACCGGCGAGCGCGGGCCGGAGCCCGTCGGCCCCACCGCGCCCGCCCCGATGCCGGACGAGGAGGTCAGGGACTTCTTCTACCAGCGGCAGAACTACGTCGCCGAGCTGGACGAGGCCGCCGAGCGGCTGGCCACGGAGATCGGCCTGACCCCGAGCCGGATGCCGGCGGTGCTCGTCGACCGGCTCGCCCATCACGGAGTGCGGGTCCACATCCGGGAGCCGGAGGTCGGCCAGGTCGCGCCGCCCTCACCCCGCGGCGGCGATCCCCGGGGGGAAGGCCGCGAGCCCGGTGGCCGGGACGGCGGCCGCGAGGCCTCCCTCGACATCGACGAACTGCACCGCTTCGACCCCGATACTCGGGTCCTGACCCTGTCGAGCCATCTTCGCCCAGGTCAGCGGGTGTTCCGGATGGCGTTGCAACTGGCCTTCACCGAGTTCGACGAGCTGGTCACCCGACTTGCCGACGACGGCATGCTCAGCGGCCCGCCGGCACGGACGCTCACCAGGATCGGTCTGGCGAACTACTTCGCCGCCGCCCTCATCCTCCCTTACAATGTGTTCCACGCCACAGCGGAAAGATTCCGGTATGACGTGGAGCGGCTGTCCGAGCACTTCGGCATGGGATTCGAGACGATCTGCCACCGGTTGAGCACCCTGCAGCGCCCGAGGGCGCGGGGCGTCCCGTTCTCGTTCATCCGGGTCGACCGGGCCGGCAACATGTCGAAACGCCAGTCCGCCACCGGATTCCATTTCTCCCGGGCCGGGGGTACCTGCCCTCTGTGGAATGTCTACGAGGCACTCGCCGCCCCCGGAAGAATTCACACCCAGATCGCCACGATGCCGGACGGGCGTAGTTACTTCTGGATCGCCCGCACCGTCAGTCGGGGCTATGGCCGATATGGCCGCCCGGGCAAGACGTTCGCGATCGCGCTGGGCTGCGAACTGCGCCATGCAAGCCGGCTGGTGTATTCGACCGGGCTGAACCTCGACGATCCGGCGGCCGCGGTGCCGATCGGCATCGGCTGCAAGGTGTGCGAGCGGGTCGGCTGCGCGCAGCGGGCCTTCCCCCAGATCGGCCGCGCCCTCGCCCTCGACGAGAACCGCGGCACCTTCGCCCCCTACCCGGCCGACGTCCACGCCTGACCGGGCATCGCGACACGCTGGTTGCGCCGCACCATGTCGACGATGCCGGTGACCGGGCCGACCACGAGCAGCTCGTCACCGGGGTCGAGCCGGGTGTGCCGGCCGGGTCGGTAGTCCGGCTCCCCCGCCGCGCCCGTCACCGCGAGGACCCGGGTACCGGTGGACAGCTCCCACAGTGTCGGGCCGACGAGCCCGCCGCCGGCGCGTACCGTCATCCGGGCGACGAGGAACGGGGTGCGCTCCACGTAGAAGGTGCTCAGCACGTCGTGGCCCAGCGCGGCGCCGACGAAGTACGGCGTGGCGAGCGCTGAGGCGCTGCGCGCGGTGTGGATGCCGAAGCGGCGTTCCACCTCATCGGCCAGGGTGACGTCGACGACGCGCAGCACCACCCGCAGATCACCGCGGGTGCCGCGCGAGCCGCCGGCGGCGCGCAGGTCGCCGTGCGCCTCGCGGGCGGACAGGACCGTCTCCAGGTTCGCCACCCCGTCGCTGGTGAGCGCGGCGATCGTGGTCGCGTGGGCGAGGCCGGCCTCCAGCAGCGTCGAGCGGACCGTCGCGTCGCCGAGGATGACCGGCACCCCCTGCTCGCGGGCGACCGGCAGGAAGCGGTTGTTCTCGTCGCGCTCGATCACGACGACCTGGCGACCGGCGCGCAGCAGGCCGTTCATCGTCGCGACGCCGACCGAGCCCAGACCGCACAGGATCACGTGGTCGCGGACCGCCCCCGCCCGCCCGCGGCCCATCGCCCGTTCCAACCGCCGACTGATGATGACGTTCGTGATGAACGCGTACACGACGGCGATGGACAACGCGCCGAACAGCATCAGCCCGATGCCGAACACCTGCAGCCACTCGTCGGCGGCGCCGAAGTTGAAGTCGCCGTAGCCCACCGTCACCATCGTCTCGACGGTGAGGTAAAGCGCGTCGAGGGGGCCGAAGCCGGGCGGGGCGGCCCTGTTGTGGTCCGCGTAGGTGAGCGACAGCACGACCGTGCTGACCGTCATGATCGTGAGTACGGCGAGGAGAGCCAGCCGGAACGGGCGGTCGAGCTCGCCGCGGATGATCGCGGTGAACTCACGGATCCGGGCCGCCGTCCCCCGTCCGCGCCGTGCGGCTCCGGGTGCCGGCGCGTCGCCGTCGCCCAGCGCGGCGAACAGGCGGGCGTCGTGCAGGCCGGAGACGGCCATGCCGCGCTCGTCGAACTCGGCGAGGCGGCCCAGGACGGTCAGCCGGTCGCCGGGACGCAGGGGGGTGTCGCGCGGCGGGCAGACCTCGGCGTCGCGGGCGCCGGCCCGGCGCAGCGAGATCGGGGTGAGATCGCCATAGCGGGCGCGGAAGGCGCCGCCTCCAGTGATCTCCTCCTCGATCGCGGCGAAGACCTCGGCGTCGGCCCGGTCGTCCATGGTGAAGGCGTGCGTGACGTCGGAACGCACGCACGCCTCGACGAAGCTCGGCCCGGCGAGCTCGGCCAGGTTCAGCACCCGCGCCTGGTCGAGCGCGTCGGCGATCTGGTCGCCGAGCTGGGCGTTGCTGACGCTGACGACGAGCCGCACCGCCGGGGCGACGTCGGCGGCGATCAGCGCCGTCTGCAGGTTCGCGAGGTCCGCGTCGTGGCAGATCGCCACCGCGAGCGCCGTCGCGATGCCCGCCTCCCGCAGCACCTCGGCGACGTGCGGGCTCTCGAGCAACACCCGCACCCCGGCCCGCTCCAGCCGGCGGCGCGCGGCGGCGGTCAGCCGGTCGTCCACCCCGACAACCGCCACCCCGGAGTCCTGCAGCTGCTCGGCGAGCCGCACACCGAGACCACCGAGCCCGGCCACGATCACATGCCCGGCCAGCACGGCCAGCACGGACGGCACGGACGGCACGGACGGCGACGGATCGGCGACGGGTGGGCGCCCGGCCTCAGGACCGGGGGCGACCGCCGTCATCCGCGTCCCTCCCACCGGCATCGAGCCCCAGGGCCGCACCGAGGTCCCGACGTCCCGCGCGGTCCCGCCGGGCCTGGAGCGATGCGGCAACGCGGGAGCGGACAGTCTCTCATGTCCACGCCGGCTCCCAGGGCCGGCGTCGGCCGCCTGCGCCACACCACACCACGCCACGGCGCGACCTGGAATGGCACCATGCCGCGAGCCGACAAATACCCAACCGATCTGACCGTTCGCGCGTTACCTGACCGAAACAGAGCCATGATGGTGACGCTCCGGCGACCGGGCAATGGGCGTCCGGCCGCGGCGGCAATACTGACCAGTGTCGGCCGGTTCCCGCCACCCGCCGCCCACGGAGGGTGCGGGGACGGCCGCCAGCCCTCTCCCAGCAGGTCGAGGGCGTGGCGCAGGACACATCGGCCATGTCCGATGGGCGACCCGGCTGTTCGGCGTCAGCACGGCGCGGCAAGATTGGGCGGCAGGAATGCGTTCCGCACACGTTCTCCGCGATGCCCGAGGTATGCGCGTGTCTGACGAGATTGACCTGGACGCCATCATGTCCTGCCGGGACTTCGGTCGTGCCCTGACCGGAGTACGGGAACGCGCGAGGCTCAGCGTCCGCGCCGTCGCCCGGGCGGTGAACCAGCCCTCGAGCACCGTCGGCGGCTACTTCAGCGGGACGCACCTGCCCGGCCTGCAACCGCCCGACCTCGTCCGCGACATGGTCCGGGCCTGCGGCGTCACCGACCAGCGGGAACTGGACCGCTGGGAGCGGACGTGGCTGCGGGTGCGCCGCAACCGGCGGGCGGGCGAGCACGGCCCGCGGCCCGGCGCCGCCACCCCCACCGATCCACCGCCGGCCCCCATCAGCCCCACCGCGCGCCGCCCCGCGTTCGGCCAGGCCGCACCAGACCGGGCCGCATCAGACCGGGCCGCCTCGGATCACGCGGCGCCCGACCCGGGGCACGGCGACCTCGGCGCAGCCCTCACGATCACGCCACCGGAGCGACGCCTGGACCGACTGCCCGCGATCCGCGGCCGCGCCGACATCCTCGACGTCCTGGCCGCGCATCTCCCATCCCCCATCGCCACTCCCGACGGCGCCAACCCAGACGGCGCCACTCCCGACAGCGCCACTCCCGACAGCGCCGTTTCCCACGGCACCGCCCGCCACGGCACCGCACCGGACGTCCGCGACGGATCGAGCGGCCCGGTGCACGTGGTGCACGGGATGGGGGGAGTCGGCAAGAGCACCATCGCCCTGGAGCTGGCGGTGCGGGCGCGGCGGGCCGGCGTGCGGACCTGGTGGATCAGCGCCGCCCGGCCGGGCGCGGTCCTCGCGGGCATGACCGCGCTCGCCGTCGAGCTCGGCGCGAGCCTCGACCAGCGCTCCCGAGGCAGCCTGCCGGATCTGGTGTGGCGTCTGCTCGTCGACCTCGACCACCCCTGGCTGATGATCCTCGACAATGCCGACGACCTCGCCGACCTCGCCCCGACCGGCGGCGACGTCCTCGACGGCACCGGCTGGCTGCGCCCGGTCCCCGGCGGCCGCGGGCTGGTCGTCGTGACGACGCGCGACGGGACGGCCTGGTCGACGGGCGCCGGCGACCATCAGTCGCCGCCGTGGGTGCGCTGCCACCGGCTGCGCCCGCTGGAGCCGTCCGACGCGGGCCAGGTGCTGATCGATCTGGCCGGCCCCGGCGCGGGCGCCCGCGCGAGCGCCGAGGATCTCGCCCGGCGCCTCGGCGGGCTGCCGCTGGCGCTCGCGCTCGCCGGGCGATATCTCGTCCAGACGCGGCGGCTGCCGGCGCCGTTCGCCGCCGAGGTGCCGCGCACCTTCACGGACTACCTCCGCGCGCTGCGCGTCACCGGGCCGACGTCCGTCCTGCCGGACTTCGATGGCATGGCCGCACCCGGCGACCCCGGCACGGCCGGCACGGCGGCACCGGAGGCGGGAGCGGGAGCGGGAGCCTGGACGGGGGCGGGAGCCTGGACGGGCGAGCGCCCGACCGACGCGGCCGACCGGGACCGCGAGCGGGCGCTCGTCGGGCCGACCTGGGAGCTGTCGCTGACGCTGCTGGCGGCCCAGGGCCGCCCGCGGGCCCGGCCGCTGCTCACCCTGCTGGCCTGCCTCGGTGCCGACCCGATCCCGATCGAGCTGCTCGATCCCGCGGTTCTCGCCAGCTCACCGCTGCTGCCGGGCCTGCGCGCGACCGAGCTGTGGAGCCTGCTGGGCGTCCTGGCCGGCCACGGCCTGCTCGACCACATCATCACGCCCGCCGATGACGAGCCGGTGCACCTGCTCTGGCTGCACCCGCTCGTCCGGGACAGCCTCGGCCGGGCCGCGCAGCTGTCCGGGCAGGTCGAGGACTATCTGGAGACCGTCACCGCGCTGCTCGTGCGGGCCATCCGCGAACCCGACCCGCGCGACCCGCGGGCCTGGCCGCGGTGGTCGCGGCTGCGCGGGCACGCCGACGCGGGCCTGGCGATGCTGCGCGCCCGGCGGCGGTGGGGACTCGCGACGCTCACCGAGTCGCGGCTGCCACCGGATCTGCTGGTCCCCGCGACGGTCGCCGCGCGCCACCTGCGCGCCACCGGACGTCTCGCCGAGGCCGCAGCGGCCTACGAGGCGGTGCTGGCCGAGGGGCGCCGACTGTTCGACGGCGACCACGCCGACATACTCAGCATCGCCCACGACCTGTGCCGGGTCCGCGCCGCGCAGGGGCGCCCGGCCGAGGCGGAGGCGGGCCTTCGGGTCGTGCTGGACGACCGGCTGCGGCTGCTCGGCCAGGAGCACCCGGACACCCTGACGACCCTGCACTACCTGGGCCGCGCGCTGCACGAGACGGGTCGCCACGACGAGGCGCTGGAACTGTTCACCTGGACGCTCGACCTGCGCGAGCGGATCCTCGGGCGGGGCCACCGCGACACCCTCACCACGCGCAACAACATCGGCAACGTGCTCGCCGCGCAGGGCCAGTGGGTCGAGGCGGACGAGACCCTGCGGTCGGTGTGGCGGGAGCGCACCGCCCTGCTCGGTCCCGAGCATCCCGCGACCCTGGTGACCCGCCAGCACCTGGCCCGCCTCGACCACGCGCGCGGCGCGCACGACCGGGCCTCGGACACCGCCGCCGGGCTGGTGGCGTCGTGCCGACAGGTACTCGGTCCGGACCATCCGCGCACGCTCGCGGCGATCGGCCTGCTCGGCGAGATCGAGGGCCGGCGCGGCCGGCTCGAACCGCTGCGTGACGGCCTGACCGACGCGCACCGCCGCAGCGAACGCGTCCTGGGACCCGGCCACGCCACGACCAGGACGCTGCGCCGGCTCGCCGAGTCCCGCGTCACCGATCCCGGGCCGGCGTCCTGACGGGTCGCCGGCCGCGGCGCACGGCCGAGGCCAGCAGCGCCACCGCCCACCCGGCGGCCACCGGCAGCGGGATCCAGGGCGGCGGCCCGTCTGGTTGGGCGAGGATCCAGGCGATACCTGCCAGCTGACAGGCGAGCAGGTTCAGCAGGGCGAAGCCGCGTCCGTACCGCCGCGCCGGCCGGAACGGGTCGAGCCCGGGGGCACCGGCCCGCAGCAGGCGGACCAGACCGACGGTGCCGGCCAGGCTCACCGCGACCGCGCCGAGCGCCGCGGCCACCCGCACGACCGCGCCCGCACCGTCGGGCGCGCCGACCGCCCCGGCGGCACCGGCACCGCCCGCGGCGCCGACCTCACCGGCGACCCCGAGTCCACCGGTGATCCCCAGACCACTGGTGACGCCGAGACCACTCGTGACGCCGAGGCCGCCGGCGGTGGCGACCGCCCCGACCTGTATGGCGACCACGATCGCGACGTACCGCGGCGGGAGGACGAACCCCCGCGGCCGGCGCAGCCGGACGCCGGTCGCGAGCGCCGTGCCACGCCGGCCGGTGACCCGGTCGGTGGGCAGGTCGGGCAGGCTGACGATCGTGCAGCCGGCGACCACCGCGGCGAGGCCGAAGCAGGCGCCGAGCGCGAGCGCACCGCCACCCACCTCGCCACCGGCCGCGAGCACCCCGAGCGGCGGCCCGCCGCCGACCGCCACCAGGGTGAGCATCCCTCGCAGCGGCACCGGCAGCCGGCGCGCCGGGCCCCGTGTGGCGGCGAGCATCGCACGCGACCCGATCAGCACGACGAAACCCAGCCTGGCGGCGAGGACCGGCGCGGCGAGCAGGCCGCCCACCGCGACGGCGAGGCCGGCCGCCACCGCCGCGCCCAGCACGCCGCCCGACCCGATCCGACCGCGCACGAGCGGGCTGCCGCGACGGGCCGGGTTGATCCGGTCGGCGCCGAGGCCGGCGACGGCGTCCAGCAGCCGGCCATGGACGGACACCAGCGCACCGGCGAGGACCAGGACGAGCACCGTGGCGACCCGCGGCCCGGGCACGGCCAGCGCGCCCACGGCGAGCGGCACCCCGTCGGCAAGCGCGGTCCCTGGCCTGGCGAGCACCCACAGGTGGGCGAGACGGCGGACGGCGAACCGAGCCCGGGTCGGCGGACGGCTCCGCGGCCTCGTCCGAACATCCTGCGCTCCGTGCGCGGCACGGGTGCTCATCCGACCTCACGATCACGTCTGGCATCCGGCGAAGCGCTGCGTTCACGACCGATCGCAGCCTGTTGAGAAAAACTCATTCTGGTGCCCGAGAAAAGCGCGACCCGTATCGCCGGACAACGTCGTACGCACGGCTCCCGGTATTCGCGGGACCACCGGCCGTATCGAGATGCGGACATCAACCACACAAATCCGACAGACAGGTGGACGCAATGGCGCGTCGAGCCGTGGCCGGTGAGCGAAGGGAGAGTCGGCGGCGGGCACGGCGATGGGCCGGGAATGTCCCACCGACCCGCCCGCGGGATACCTGCCCCGGACCGTCGGAGCAGGCCTCCCCCCGACGGAAGGCCTGCTCCGACAGCGCCGGAGGCGACCGGGCCGGCAGGTCCAGCCCGCGCCCCCGACGCGGAAAGGACCACGCCACACCGGGCCACGGCCGCCGTCCGGCGACACTCAGACAACCGCACCCCGGATCGAACGCAAAGCCCCCCGGCGGCAGTCCGGACAACGTCGTACACACCCCGGTCCGGCCTCGGACGGGACCGCGTCCGGACCAGCCGGCCCCGTTTCTCCGACCTCCTTTCGGTCCGCTGGGACCAATACCCGACGGAGCCGCTGGCGAGGCGTTGTCGGGAGGTATTCTCGGGCCGCCGCGACGGCGCTTCACCCCGTGGCACCATCCCGCGTTTCGCACCCCTCACGTGTCGGGAGTCATGGCCGCGATGTCCCCTTGGCTGGACGAGGCACTGCACGACAAGCTGGACGCGGCCGCCGCGACGGCGCTGCGAGCCTGGTGCAGCCAGACCACCATCAGCTACAGCCTGGTCCGGCCGTTGACCGGTGGCCGCTCCGGCGCGCTGGTACTCGCCGTCCTCGAACAGGACCCGGTCGAGGGCGACCGGCAGCTCATCCTCAAGCTCGACCGCGCCGCCGGTGAGCCGGGCGAGCCGCGGCCCGGCGAGTTCGCCCACCACCGCGACGCCGTCAGCGCCGCCCCCGAGTTCGCCGGGCGCCACCTCACCCGCCCCGTCCACCAGCCGATCTCGGTGGGTGACGGGCGGTGGTTCGTCTTCCAGCAGGTCGCCGCCGACAGTCTGCGCGAGCCCATCACCCTGCACACCCTGCTGGACGCGGTGCTGCACCCGCCCCGGGTGTCGCCGGGCGCGCCCGGCGGCCGGGCGCCCGGGCCGCGCTTCGCCGCGCGCGTGAACGCGGCGCCCGGGCTTCCTCCAGGGCAGGCCAGCGCCGTGGCGTTCGCGCAGGCCGGCGGGGCGGTCGTGCGCTCCGTCCTGGCCGACTGGGCGGGGCCGCCGCGGCTGGAGCGCCTCGCCGTCCCGGTGATCCTGCGCCGCCAGCTCGGCCACCGGCTGGCGCCCGGCGGCGCGCTGTGGCGCCTGGCCGCCGAGCATCCGGGGCCCACCATCGCCGTCGACGACGAGGAACACCTGCTACCGAACCCGTTCGCCCTGCTCCTCGACGGCGACGCCGGCGCCGGCGCCGGGATCCGGCTGCCCACGTTCGTCGGACGCGCCCACGGCGATCTGCACGTCGAGAACATCCTCATCCCGCGTACCCTGCGCGACGTCGGCGGTTCCTACCAGCTCATCGACCTCGCCCGCTACGCCGGCGACGCCGTGCTCACCCGCGACCCGACCCACCTGGTGCTGCACGTGCTCGCCCGCACCCTCGGCGACCTGTCCGCCCCCCAGCGCTCCGCCACCATCGATCTGCTGCTGCAGGCCGACGCCTACGACGACGCGCTGGTGCCGCGGTGGCTGTCGCTGTTCGTCGGCGAGGTCCGCTCGGCCGCCGAGGGCTGGGCCCGCGGGTCGGGCCTGGTCGACCAGTGGCGCGACCAGATGCCGTTGTCCCTGCTGGCCTGCGCCCTGATGTGCCTGGCCCGCCCCTCGACCCGCCCGGAGGACCGCGGCTGGTTCCTGCGTCTCGCCGCGAACGCGTCCGCGTACTTCCTCAACCAGCACGCCCCCGCCGCCACCCAGGCGCACATCCCGAGCCAGTCGCCGGCCCCGACACCGGTTCCGGTTCCGGCTCCGGTTCCGGTTCCGGTTCCGGCTCCGGGCACGAACCCGGCTCCGGCTCGGACCACGGGCCCGGCTCCGGCTCCGGCTCCGGCTCCGACCCTGGCCCCGTCCTCGGCCGAGGTCTCCACGAGAGTCCCCACCGCGGGCGCGGCGCGCACCCTCCGGGCGAGGACGCTCGGGTCCTCGCCCCCCGCGCCGGGTCCACTCCCGGCCGAGGTCGGTTTCACCGACGCGGACGTGCTCATCTCGCATGTCGCCGCCGACCAGACGTGGGTGGACTGGATCACCTGGCATCTGGAGGCCGCCGGCTGGCAGGTCGACGCCCGCGACGAGGCCCCCCAGCCCACAGCCGCCCAGCTCACAGCCGCCCAGTCCACAGCCGCATGGTTGTCACCACCGCGCCAGCCGCGGCGGCGCACGCTCATCGTGCTCTCCCCCGCCTACCTCGCAGCCCTGCCCGCGGCCGACCGCGACGAGCCCGCCTGGTCGGCCCGCCCGGGATGCGCCGCGGTGCTGGTCCGGGTGGAGCCGTGTGAGCCGCCCGAGCGACTCGCCGGGATCGAGTCGGTGGACCTCGTCGGACTCGGAGAGCCCGACGCCCTCACGGCCCTCGCCGCCTGGGCCAGGCGGGCCGGGTCCGGCGACCCGGCCCCCTGACAGCGCGACCCACGGGCCCGCCCGGGCTCAGGCAGGCCGTCGCGGGCGGCTACGCGGAACCGGGGGGCGCGACGAGCGCGAGAACCTGGTCGAGGCCGACCTGGTCGCCCACGCGAACCCGGACCTCGGTGACGACGCCGGCGGCCGGCGCGGTGACCGGATGCTCCATCTTCATCGCCTCGACGACGAGCAGCGGCTGCCCGGCGGCGACGGTCGCTCCCGGCTCGGCGAGCAGGGCGATGACCGTCCCCGGCATCGGGCTGCGCGCCTCGCCGTCGACCGCGCCGCCCGCACCGCGAGCGGATCCCGGCAGCTCCTCGCCCAGCAGCCAGGCCCGGCCGTCCCGCCCCAGCCACAGCGGGGTCCCCGGCGCCGCCGCGCCACCGGCCCAGGCGAATGCCCAACGGGTGGTCGCCGCACCAACCGTGACCAGCAGCTCGTCGCCGGCGACCCGCACCGACGCGGCGACCGGCGGCCCGTCACCCATCCTCAGCCGCGCCGCGCCCGGCGTGCCGCGCGCCGCCACCCGCACCACCGCCGAGCCGCCGCCAGCCAGCCCGCCGTCAGCCGACCCACCGCCCGCCGGTCCAGCGCCAGCCGGGGCAGCGCCAGCCGGGCCACCTGCCGGCCCGCCCGAGGACGCCGGTCCGCCGGGGTGCGCGCGGCCCTGCGGGGACGCGTCCGCGGCTGTGGGGTCGGCCAGCCCAGCGGCACCGTCGGGGGCCGGGTCGCCGCCACCCGCGCCGGGCACCGCGACGTCCCAGGTCAGCCAGGCCGGTTCGCCCGGCCGCCAGCCGGACGGGACGTCCCACGGGTCGATCAGTGCTCCGGTGGGCTGCAGCGCGAGCAGGCGGGCCAGGGCGTAGCCGAGGATCGCCTCGGAGGGCGCCTCGGCGGCGGTGAGCGCGGGCAGGTCGCGTTCGACCAGACCGGTGTCGAGACGCCCGGAGCGCACGTCGGGATGGGCGAGCAGCGACCGCAGGAAGCCGAGGTTCGACGGGACGCCGAGCAGGACGGTGCCGGCCAGGGCGGCGTCGAGCCGGGCGAGCGCGGACGCCCGGTCGGGACCCCAGGCGACGATCTTCGCGAGCATCGGGTCGTAGGCGGTGCCGACGGTGTCGCCGGTCGTGATGCCGGCGTCGACGCGCAGCGCGGGGCCGACGGGCTCGCGGAACGCGAGCACCTCACCGCCGGTCGGCAGGAAACCGCGGCCCGGGTCCTCGGCGTAGACGCGGGCCTCGACGGCGTGGCCGGTGAGGTGGACGTCGGCCTGGCCGAAGCGCAACGGCTCACCGGCGGCGACGCGGACCTGCTCGGCGACCAGGTCCACCCCGGTGACGAGCTCGGTGACGGCGTGCTCCACCTGCAGGCGGGTGTTCATCTCCATGAAGTAGAACTCGTCGGGCGCGTCGGCGGACATGATGAACTCCACCGTCCCGGCGCCGACGTAGCCGACGGCGGAGGCGACCGCGACGGCGGCCGTGCCGAGCCGCTCCCGGGTGCGGGTGTCGAGCAGCGGCGACGGCGCCTCCTCGACGATCTTCTGGTGGCGCCGCTGCAGGCTGCACTCCCGCTCGCCGAGATGCAGCACGGTGCCGTGCTCGTCGGCGAGCACCTGCACCTCGACGTGGCGGGGCCGCGGGATGAGCCGTTCGACGTAGAGGGTGTCGTCGCCGAAGGCGGCAGCCGACTCGCGCCGCGCCGAGGCGAGGGCGGCGGCCATCCGCTCCGGGTCGCGCACCACCCGCATGCCCTTGCCGCCGCCGCCCGCCGACGGCTTGACCAGCACCGGGTAGCCGAGCTGGCCGGCGGCCTCGGTGATCGCGGCGTCCGTCATGCCCGGCGCCGACCGGCCTGGCACCACCGCGACGCCGACCTCCGCAACGGTGCGCCGGGCGAGGATCTTGTCGCCCATGAGCTCGACGGCCGCCGCCGACGGCCCGATGAAACGCAGCCCCGCCGCCACGCAGGCCCGCACGAACGCCGCGTTCTCGGCGAGGAACCCATAGCCCGGATGCACCGCCTGCGCACCGGACAGCCGCGCCGCGTCGAGGACGGCGTCGATGTCGAGGTAGCTCTCCCGCGCCGGCGACGGCCCGAGACGCACCGCCATGTCCGCCTCGCGGACGTGCCGCGCGCCCGCGTCGGCGTCCGAGTAGACGGCGACCGACCGCAGCCCCAGCTCACGCAGGGTCCGAATGATCCGAACGGCGATCTCCCCCCGGTTCGCCACCAGGACGGACGAGAACCCGAGCCCGGCCGGGTCACCGTCGCCCCCGGCCCGAGAACCCGCGCCCTGGCGCTGCACCACCGAGGCGGCCGGGACGGCGGCGACCGGGACCGGGACCGAGCCCTCCGGGACAGCGCCGCCTGGGACGGCGTCCTGCGGGGCCGTGGCGACCGGGGCCGGCTCGGCCGGGGCCCGTCCCAGCGCGTCCGCGGTCGGCGACGCCTGGCGCGCCACGCCGTTGCCCGACGTCTCCACGCCGCCGGCCGGCAGCGGGCCGCCGACCTCGATCCCACCCGCGCCGATGCCGCCGCCGATGCCGCCGACCGTCGGGGAGGCCGACCCCGAGCCGTTCACGCGTCCATCCTCCCCCTCATGGTCCCCATTGACCTCCTCCCCGGTCTGAAGGCCGGGCATTCTCTTCCTCGCGGAAGGGTTTTCCTGCTTCACTGACAGATGCCTCCCCGCTCCAGGAGCGGGATGGTCTCACTCCATCTCCACAGGCTGACACCGCGAGCCCCGCGGCCAGAATGTTCTTCGCCGCGTTCACATCCCGGTCGTGGACCGTGCCGCAACGGCAGGCCCACTCCCGGATGTTCAGCGGCAGCGATGCGACGAGCGCCCCGCAGGACGAGCAGGTCTTCGAGCTGGGATACCAGCGGTCGACCGCGATCACCTCGCGGCCGTACCAGCCGGCCTTGTACTCCAGCATGGTCCGCAGATCCCGCCAACCCGCATCCGAGATGGCACGGGCAAGACAATGGTTGCGGACCATGTTCCGAACAGTGAGATCCTCGACGACGATCGTTTGGTTCTCGCGAACGAGTCGAGTAGACAGCTTGTGCAGATGATCCCGGCGCCGGTCGGCGATCCGACCGTGGATCCGGGCCACGCGCAGCCGGGCCTTCGCCCGATTCTTCGAGGTACGTGCCTTCCGGGAAAGGTCCCGCTGCGCGCGGGCCAGACGGGCCCGGTCCCGGCGTTCGTGCTTCGGGTTGGCCACCTTCTCCCCGGTCGACAGGGTGACCAGCGACGTGATCCCCGCGTCGACCCCCACCCGACCCGACGACGCCGGCAGCGCGGTGATGGTCTCCTCGACCAGGATCGAGAGGTGGTACTGGCCCCGGCTGTTCCGCGACACCGTGACCTGGGACGGCTGCGCACCCTCGGGTAGCGGACGCGACCAGACGATGTCCAGCGACCGATCCTGCTTCGCCAGCGTGATCCGGCCGTCCCGGAACGAGAAGCAGTTCCGGAAGTAGGTTGCCGCGTCGGTGGTCTTTCCCTTCTTCTTGAAGGTCGGGTAGCCGGCCCGTTTCTGCCAGAAGTTCACGTAGGCGGTCTGAAGGTTCCGCAGTGTCGCCTGCAACGGGCCTTTTGACGGCTCGGCGAGCCACACCGTTTCCGGGTCCTGCTTCCAGGCGGTGAGCATCCGGTCTGTTTCGGCGTGGGTGACCCGGCGTTGTTCCTGAAACCAGGCCCTGTGCCGCTCGGCCAACGCCCGGTTGTACACGTAGCGGACACAGCCGAAAGTGCGGGAAAGCTGCGCAACCTGTTCCGGGGTCGGGTAGAAGCGGTAGCGGTACGCCCGCTTCACCACCCGACTTCCCACACCTGAAAGAATACACCGTGCCGCTGCCATCCTGGCGCCGGAGTTGACGCGCTGACCCCGCCCTGAAGGACGGGGCCCGCGCGCTACGTTCTTCGGTCACGCCGCTCACATCCGGAAGACGCCGTAGCCGACCGGGTCCAGCGGGGCGTTCGCCGCCACCGACAGGCCCAGGCCGAGCACCATGCGGGTGTCCGCCGGGTCGATCACCCCGTCGTCCCACAACCGCGCCGTCGAGTAGTACGGGCTGCCCTGCTCGGCGTAGCGGTCGAGGATCGGCGCGCGGAAGTCCGCCTCGTCCGCGTCGCTCCACTCGACCCCGGCCGCGTCGGCCTGGTCGCGCCGCACGGTCGCGAGCACCGCCGCCGCCTGCTCGCCACCCATCACCGAGATCCGCGCCGTCGGCCACATCCACAGGAACCGCGGCGAGTACGCCCGGCCGCACATCGAGTAGTTGCCGGCGCCGAACGAGCCGCCGATGACGACGGTGAACTTCGGCACTCGCGCGCAGGCCACCGCGGTGACCATCTTCGCGCCGTGCTTGGCGATGCCCGCCGCCTCGTACTCACGGCCGACCATGAAACCGGTGATGTTCTGCAGGAACACCAGCGGGATCCCGCGCTGGTCGCACAGCTCGATGAAGTGCGCGCCCTTGAGCGCCGACTCCCCGAACAGCACCCCGTTGTTCGCGATGATCCCGACCGGATGGCCGTGCAGGCGGGCCGTGCCGGTCACCAGGGTGGTGCCGTACTCGGCCTTGAACTCGGCGAAACGGCTGCCGTCGACGAGCCGGGCGATGACCTCACGCACGTCGTAGGGAGTACGCCCATCCGGCGGCACCGCCGCGTACAGGCCGGCCGGGTCGACGGCCGGTTCCTCGACCGGCTCCACCTCCCACGGCCTCGGCGCGCGCGGCGCCAGGTTCGCGACGATCGAGCGGACGATGCGCAGCGCGTGGCGGTCGTCGTCGGCGAGATGGTCGGTCACCCCCGAGGTGCGCGCGTGCAGCAGGCCGCCGCCGAGCTCCTCCGCCGTGACGACCTCGCCGGTCGCGGCCTTCACCAGCGGCGGGCCGCCGAGGAAGATCGTGCCCTGGTCGCGGACGATGACCGCCTCGTCCGCCATCGCGGGGACGTAGGCGCCGCCGGCGGTGCAGGACCCGAGGACCGCGGCGATCTGGGCGATGCCGAGCGCCGACATCCGCGCCTGGTTGTAAAAAATCCGGCCGAAATGCTCCCGGTCCGGAAAGACCTGATCCTGCAGGGGCAGGAACGCACCACCCGAATCGACCAGGTAGACACATGGCAACCGGTTGTGCAGCGCGACTTCCTGGGCACGTAGATGCTTCTTCACCGTCAGCGGGTAGTATGTTCCGCCCTTCACGGTGGCGTCGTTGGCGACGACGACGCATTCCCGTCCGGCGATCCGCCCGATTCCGGTGATGATGCCCGCGCCGGGCACCGGATCCTCGTACAGCCCGTTCGCGGCCAGCGGGGACAGTTCGAGGAACGGGCTGCCCCGGTCGAGCAGGACGTCGACCCGCTCCCGGGGCAGCAGCTTGCCGCGGGCGGCATGACGCGACCGCGCCTGCTCGGAACCCCCGACCGCCGCGGCCGCCAGGCGCTCCTGGAGATCCGTCACGGCGTGCCAGTGGCCCTCGGCGTTACGCCGCGCATGCTCACCGGCCGCGTCCACCCGGCTGGTGAGCACCGGCATCGCCGCGGCACGCCGCGCCCCGGCGGCGAATCCCGCGTGCATCGTGGTCACGGCGACCCCCCAACAACGACGACAACCACCCTGCCAAACCCACATCTTCCCAGGTCAACCGCGCCCATCGAGGCCGGGGAATGGCCGTGTCCGCCGTCGCCACGAATTGCACCGGTTGACCCCACTGCGGCCTACCATAGCGGCAATGGCCGGAAACGTCGGTGGCACGGCCTCATTCCTCCGGTTAGCCGCCGTCATCCATCCGGCTTCGCCCTCGTCCACGGGCACAGTAGCGCGCGGCCGTCGCCACGCCCCCCATCGGCATCCACACACACGGTCCCGCCCGCGCCATACGTCGCGGCCCACCCGCCATCGACGCGGTGGCGACGCGTCATCGAGACCCCACCCCGCCGGCGCGCCGGCCACGTGTGCGGCGCGCCGGCGGGGTGTCAGTGACCTCGGGTCACAGGTAGAGGCCGTGGCTGGTGTCGGTGCGGGTCGGGCGGGGCAGGCCGTGGCCGTCGCGCAGGGCGAACAGCTCGGCGAGGGTCATCGTCGAGCCGACGCCCTCGTTGGAGCCGAGCCACGACACCGCCTCGGCGTGCGGCAGCGCCCCCACCTCGATCTGCGCCAGGCAGCGCCCGGGGCGGACGACAGCCGGGTGCAGGCGGAACAGGTCCTCGTTGGTGGTCAGCGCGACGAGGACCTCGCGGCCCTGCCCGACCAGGCCGTCGGTCAGGTTGAGCAGGCGGGACAGCTGCTGGCCGGTCGAGCCGCGGCCGTCCCCGCGGATCAGCTCGTCGCAGTCCTCGATGACCAGCAGCCGCCAGCGCCGGCCCACCGGCTGCCCCATCCGGTCCTCGGCGGACTCCGATGCCGCCCCGTCGTGCGAGGCCGCCCCGTCGTGCGAGGCCGCCGTCCCGTCCGGAGCCGGGCCGGCCTCGGCGTCGTCGGAGTCCGCGTCGTCGTCGAAGCCGATCGCGACCTCCATCAGGTACGCGGGATCGGCGAACAACGACTCGGGGTCGAGCACACAGTCGACCTGGCACCAGGAGCGCCACTCGTGAGCGAGCGCCCGCAGCACCGTCGTCTTGCCGGTGCCCGCCGGGCCGTGCAGCAGAAGCAGCCGCCCGACGACGGACTCCCGGCGGACCGTCATCAGCTTGTCGAGCGAGCCGACGGCCGTCGACGCGTAGTTGGCACGGATCGACGACCAGCTGGTCGTCGCCGTGCGCCGGCTGGTCCGGATCGGCCCGCGCTGGCTGGACAGATACCAGAACCCCATGGTGACGGCGGCGTCCGGGCCCGGTTCGGCCGTGGAGGTGCGCAGCACGTCCTCGAGCACGCCCCGGGCGAGCTGCTCGGTGACCGCGGTGACGGTCACCTCGCCGCCGCCGCCGCGCCAGCGCACCGCCCGTACCGTCCACCCCTCGCCGACGGCGAGCCGGGAGTCACGGGCCTCTTCGACGACGGAGCGCAACACCCGTGCTCCGGTAGGCAACAGGGTCGCGCCCGGACGGAGCCGATCGACCCGCGCACTGCGGGCCCACGGCTGTTCACCGGTCGTGAAAGGAGCAAGCGCGAGCGCGTCGACGACGTCGTACGGGGTGTCCGAGTCGTCGAGGCCGACGACGAACGGAAGCTTCATCCCTCCGCTCAGCGACTCGGAGACCATGCAGGACTTGGGAAGCGACGCCTTCTGGTTTGGAACTGACACGCCCTCGATGGTCGCGGACGCGCCGGGATTCCACCATCCCGTTACGGGATTTACCCCGCCACGTCACCCCCCGCGTGTCCCCCGGGACCGTCCGGCGCGCCTACCCGTCGCATTCGACATCTCACTGCAAGCTGATATACGGAGGTGGTCGATGGTGTTCGGTGGACGTCTGGTTCCCGGTCGCGGACGTGGTGCGACCCGCATGGGCTCGGTAACGCCCACAGCGGACGCGGAACCGCCCACGCCCGCGGCTCCCCCTTCGCCGCAGGCGGAACCGGCGCCGCCCCTGGGGCCGTTCGACGTCGCCGATCTGCCGGACGACGGTCGGCAGCGGGCGGACTTCGGCGCCCTGCTCATCCCCAGGGTGGCCGGAACGTGGATACGCCTGTCGCTGGACGGCCCCGTTCCCATGCTGGTGGCGACGGACGGCACCTCCATCCTGGAGCTGTCGGTGTTCGCCGCCCCGCGCGGCGAGGGACTGTGGGCCACGATCCGCGCCGGCCTGCTCGCGGGCGCGGGCGGCGGCCCCGCGGCTGAGGAGACCCAGACCGGCGAGCCCGGTCCCCGGACGGATGAACCCGAACCTGACCTGGACGCGCCGGAACCCACGAGCGCCGAGGCGGAGGCCGACCTCGCCGCCCAGACCGCCAGCGATGCCGGGGCCGCCGACGATGCCGGGGATGCCGGGGAGATCGAGGTCATCGGGCCGCGAGGACCGGAGCTGCGGGTGTCGATCGACACGGAGAACGGGCCGGTGTTCGCCCGCATCGTCGGCGTCGACGGGCCGCGATGGTTCCTGTGCGCCGTGTACACCGGACCGGCGGCCGTGGATCCGTCGGCGGCGCCGGAGCTCGACGAACTGTTCGCGGCGAGCGTCGTCGTCCGTGGGGACCTCCCCTTGCCGGTGCGCGAGCCGCTCGCGCTGCTCCCGCCGGACCGGCGCGGCGAACAGGTCCTCGAGATCCCGGCGCAGCGGGCGGGCTCGGAGGTCATCCGGCTCGGCTGAACCGCCTCACGGCAGGCCGTCTCAGGGCAAGCCGCCTCAGGGCAAGCCGCCTCAGGGCAGGCCGTCTCACGCCAGGCCGGTGTACTCGACGGTCGCCAGCGCGAGGCGCACGTACCGCTCGATCAGCTGGTCGGGGCCGACGGCGCCACGATGGTCGTACCACTCCAGCATGGCCGTGCAGGCGGCCTCGATGCTGCGCCGGGCGTCGGCGGGGAACGGCGTGAGGAACACGCCCTCCTCCAGCCCCTGCCGGACGATGTCGCCGAAGATCTGGCTCGCGCCTCGCTCGACGACCTTCTCGCCGAGCGTCGAGCGGTCCATCGCGCGCATGAGCACCCGCTGCCGCAGCACGAGCGCGCTCGTCTGATAGCGCACGTAGTAGATCATCGTGCCGCGGACGAGCGCCGCCAGCCGGTCCGCCGCGCCCCCGGCCGCCTGCGCGAGGGAGGCGTTGACGATGCGGAAGTACTGCTCGAGCACCTGGGTGAGTGGCGACTCCCAGACGTCCGCTTCCACCGTCCCGGCGAGAGCGTCACGGATCGACTCGACGGGGCTGTAGCCGAGATACGATGAGATGTCCCGGAACGACACCTCGTCCGGACCAAGGTCGACGAACAGCTCCGCCGCGGCGCGATAGATCTCCTTCCGGCGCTCCGGCACGGCGCTGCGCTCCACGTGCGCCAGCGTAGTCCCGCGACCCCGCTCCGAGCACGCCCGGATGTGAGGCTGCGCCGGACATCGCCCGAAGATCACCGGAATCCGATGCTCACGTCCGTCAGCTGCTAATCTGCCTGCCCGTGCCCGATTCCGCCCGCCTGCCCGTCGGTGTGGCCGCCGCCGCCGTCGCCATTGGCCCCGCTGTCGCGGCCGTCACTGCTGGCGCTGCCCCCTGGACCGCCGGCACTGCCCCCTGGACTGCCGCCAGGCGGCGCGGGTGACCGTCCACTTCATCGGGGCGGGGCCGGGAGCCGCCGACCTCATCACCGTCCGCGGCCGCGACCTGATCGCCGCGAGCCCCGTCTGCCTGTACGCCGGCAGTCTCGTGCCCGCCGACCTGCTGGCGTACTGCCCGCCCGGCGCGACGCTCGTCGACACGGCCCGGATGACCCTGGACGACATCACCGCCCACCTGTGCGACGCGCACGCCGCCGGCCTGGACGTGGCCCGGCTGCACTCCGGCGACACGTCCCTGTACAGCGCGCTGGCCGAGCAGATGCGCCGCCTGGACGCGGCCGGGGTGCCCTATGACGTCACGCCCGGGGTGCCGGCGTTCGCGGCGGCCGCCGCGTCACTGCGCCGGGAGCTGACCGTGCCCGGCGTCGCGCAGAGCGTGGTGCTGACCCGGACGTCGGTGGTGTCCAGCCCGATGCCCCCCGGCGAGGACCTGGCGACGCTGTCCCAGTCCCGCGCGACCCTGGTGCTGCACCTGGCGGTGCACCGGATCGAGGAGCTCGTCGCCGAGCTGGTGGCGGCCTACGGCGCCGACTGCCCCGCCGCCGTCGTCGCCTGGGCGAGCCGTTCCGACGAGGTGCTGCTGCGCGGCACCCTCGCCGACATCGCCGCCCAGTCCCGCGCCGCCGGCCTGACCCGCACCGCCGTCGTCATCGTCGGCCGGGCGCTGGCCGCCGACGGCTTCCGCGACAGCTTCCTCTACTCCCCCGGCCGCTTCGCCGCCCACGGCTGCGACCCCGCCCCACCCACCGGCTGGTCCTCGGTTCCCCCGCCCGACTCAGCTTCCTCGCCATCGCCGTGACCGCGTTCCCGCCGATCGCAACCACGTCACCCGACGCCCTCGGTCCCGCGGGACCGTGGGCGAGTGGGGCGAGGGAGGGGGCGTGACGCGCCGGGTGCTTGTGCTGGGCGGGACCGGGGAGGCTCGCCGGCTGGCCACAGCCCTGGTCGGCGCCGGAGCCGGGGCCGGCAGCGGCGAAGTGCTCGAGGTGCTGTACTCGCTGGCGGGGCGAGTGCGCGAGCCGGCGGTGCCGCCGTCGTGCGAGGTACGCGTCGGCGGGTTCGGCGGCCCGGACGGCCTCGCCGCGCTGCTGCGCGCCAGGCGGATCACCGCGATCATCGACGCGACCCATCCGTTCGCCGCCAGGATGAGCGCCTCGGCCGCCACCGCGTCGGCCGCCACCGGCGTCCCGTTGCTGGTCCTGCGCCGCCCCGGCTGGCAGGAGCAGCCTGGCGACGACTGGCGCCGCGTCCCCGCCCTGCCCGCCGCCGTCGCCCTCCTCGACGCCCTCGCTCCCGCCTCCGCCAGCCAACCCGGCGCCGATGCAGGTCAGTCCACCGCGACGCTCCGCGTGTTCCTGACCACCGGGCGCACCGACCTCGCGCTGTTCGCCTCGTTGCACCGGCCGTGGTTCCTGTCCCGCAGCGTCGAGCCACCCGACGGCCCGGTACCGCCGCGCCTGACGGTGATCCTGAACCGCGGCCCTTTCGACGTCGCCGCCGAGACGGAGCTGCTGCGCCGCCATGCCATCGACGTCCTCGTCACCAAGGACAGCGGCGGCACGATGACCGCCGCCAAACTCACCGCCACCCGCCACCTCGGCGTCCCCGTCATCATGATCGACCGTCCGCCGACCCCGCCTGGCGTCGGTGTGGTCGGCTCGGTCGGCGACGCCGTCGCCTGGCTCACCACCCACGCGACCACGCCCGGCAAGCGGTAGCCCCGGGCCACGATCAACGCCCTCACCAGCCGCCCGACGCGTTCCGCGGACCGCGAGGGCGCGCAGAGGCTCCTGGCACGGACGGCGGTACGGACTGCGGTACGGACTGCGGTACGGACTGCGGTACGGACTGCGACGCCTCAAGCGGGCATCAGGCCTGTCGGATACGGAGCAGGCTGTGCGCGGTGTCGACAAGGGTCGTGATGGTGTCGCGGGATGTCCATCCGAGAACCGTGCGGGCCTTGTCGGTGTGCAGGACGGGAATCCGGCCCAGCTGGTTGACCGAGTCCCGCAGCGCGGGATTCGAGCGAGCCGCCTCGCGCACCTCGTCGGGGGTCAGTTCCCGGGTGGGAACGCGGGCTGCGGCGGCGCCCAGGTGCTCGGCCAGGATCTGGGCCAGCCGGAGGAAGCTGATCGCGGTGCCACCGCTGGCAAGGAACCGTTGGCCCGCCGCGGCGGGATGCGTCATCGCCCGCACGTGAATGTCCGCGACATCACGAACATCCACCACACCGAACGACAGCGGCGGGGCGACCGGCATCGCGCCGTCCAGCATTGCCCTGACCAGACCGGTCGAGGCGGACATGTGCGTGCCGAGGAGCGGGCCGAAGATCCCGCTCGGGTTGATCACTGACAGGTCCAGGCCACCGCCCTCGGCCGCGACGAAGTCCCAGGCCGCGCGTTCGGCGATCGTCTTTGACCTGACGTACGGCGTATTCTCCTCGGCCGGGTCGGTCCAATCGGTCTCGTCGTATTCACTGCCGGGCCTGCCGCTGTATCCCACCGCCGCGAACGACGACGTCAACACCACCCGCCGGACGCCAGCGTCGCGAGCGGCCCGCAGGACGCGCAGCGCACCGTCCCTCGCGGGGATAATCACATCCTCCGGGTTGTCCGGCTGCATGGCCGGAAACGGCGACGCGACGTGCAGGACGTAGGTGGCCCCGGCGACAGCATCACCCCAGCCCGCGTCGGCGGACAGATCCGCTCTGACGATCTCCAACCGGTCGGTGGGCTCAGCGACCATCGCCCGCAGGTCCGCCTCTCGACTCGGATCGCGGACAGTCGCCCGCACCCGGTAGCCGTCGGCGAGCAGCCGGCGGACCGTATGCGACCCGACGAAGCCGCTCCCGCCGGTCACGAGAACCAGATCGGCGTCGTCCGCGCATCTTCTCCCGGCGCTGGTCGCTGATTCGGCCATCATCGTCTTCCCTCACCATGAACGCATTTCCGACGTGATCGGCCCGATCTCGGTGATGGCGCGCCTCTCAGCGGCGGTGTCGCCGCGTTCCCGTGCGGACCACAGGTCGGCCTTGAGCTGGAGATAACGCGTTCGCACCCGCATGCGCTCGATCTCCTCGGCCGCGCGGTCGGCATTGCACTGGAACAGCTCGCGCAGCCGGGTCGCGTCGCTGATGTCGAGGTGGCGGAGGTAGGCACGCATGTCCCGCACGCTCACTCCGGTCGCCCGCAGACACTCCAACGCCTCGATCGTCTCCACCGCGGCGGGGCTGTACCGCCTGTGGCCACTGCTTCCGTCACGGTCCACCGCGTCGATCAGGCCGATCCTCTCGTAGTACCGCAGGGTCGGCTCCGACAGTCCACTCAGCCTCGACACCTCCTGGATCGTCAGGGGCGGGGCGTCGTCAACCCGGTCGATCGCTGCCATGGACCCAGTCTGCGGAACCTCAAGCGCTTCAGGTCAACCCACACGCAGACACCTGCGCAATGGGCTACCTACCGATCCCTGGTCGGCGGGGACGGCCCGCGAACCCCGACGACGATCGTGATCCACGCGCTACACGGGGTAGCGGCGGGGGGTGAAGACGAGCGGGGGGCTGTCAGGGTCGGCGCGGGGGACGAGGCGGGTGGTGGAGGAGCCGATGAGGAGCAGGCTGCGCATGTCGACGACGGACGGGTCGATGTCGCCGAGCGTGGTCACGGTGACCGTCTCGGTCGGGCCGCCGACGTCCCGGCCGATGACGAGGGGGGTGTCGGGGGCGCGGTGGTCGCGCAGGACGGCGAGGGCACGATCGAGCTGGTCGCGGCGGGTGCGTGACGCCGGGTTGTAGAGGGCGAGGACGAGGTCGGCGCCGGCGGCGGCACGCAGGCGGGCCTCGATGACGTCCCACGGCTTGAGCCGGTCGGACAGCGACAGCACGCAGAAGTCGTGGCCGAGCGGCGCGCCGACCCGGCTCGCCACCGCCTGCGCCGCCGTCAGCCCGGGCACGACCCGCACGTCGACGTGCGCGAACCGGTCCTGCGCCGCCGCCTCGACGACCGCGGTCGCCATCGCGAACACCCCGGGATCGCCCGAGGACACGACCGCGACGGCGGCGCCGGCGGCGGCGAGTTCCAGCGCGTGCTCGGCCCGGTCGGCCTCGACCGTGTTCCCCGATGGATGCCGACGCTGCCCGGGCCGTTCGGGCACCCGGTCGAGGTACGGGCCGTAGCCGATCAGGTCGTCGGCTGCGGCGAGCTCGGCCGCGGCCTGCGGTGTCAGCCAGCCCGCGTCGCCCGGTCCCAGCCCGATCACGACGACCTCGCCGCCGGCGCCCCCGTCACCCCTGGCCGACGCGGACGCCGCCCTCTCCACCGAGGTGACGCCGGGCGAGGCGACACTGGGCGCGGCGTCACCGAGCGCGGCCTCACCGGGCACGGCCTCACCGGGCGTGACAGCAGCGGTGAGTACCCACTCGGCCTGGCCCGCGCGCAGCGGGGCCGGGTCGCCCGGGCCGCGGACAGGGCTGGGCAGGACGGCGAGGGAGAAGTAGGGGACGCTCGCCGGGTCCACGTCGGCGAGGGGGGCGACGCGCTGGCCGGTGGTGGTCGCCCGTTCGACATACCAGGTGTCGGCGAGGCGGCCGGCCTCGGTGAACGCGTCGCGGACGCCGGGGAAGGTGCGGCCCATCTTGAGCACGACGGCGGTGTCGGTGCCCTCGATGCGCCGGGCGAGGGTGTCCGGCGGCAGGGTGCCCGGCAGGACGGTGAGCACCTCGTTGCCCTCGACGAGCGGGCGGCCGAGCACCGCGCAGCCGGCGGACAGCGACGTCACGCCGGGGACGACCTCGGTCGGGTAGCGGTCGGCGAGGCGGCGGTGCAGGTGGATGAACGAGCCGTAGAAGAACGGGTCACCCTCGCTGAGCACGACGACGTCGCGGCCGGCGTCGAGGTGGGCGGCCAGGCGCTTGGCGCAGTCCTCGTAGAACTCGTCGATGGCGCCGCGGTAGCCGCCGGGATGGGTGCTCGTCTCGGTGGTGACCGGGTAGACGAGCGCCTCCTCGATCTGGTCGCCGCGCAGGTGGGTGGCGGCGATGCGCCGCGCGATGCTGCGGCCATGCCGGGCGCTGTGGTAGGCGATCACGTCCGCGTCGCCGATGAGCCGCGCCGCCTTGAGCGTGATCAGCTCCGGGTCCCCGGGGCCGACGCCGACACCCCACAGCCGTCCCGCGCCGCCCGCCCCGCGTTCCTCGACGGCGCTCACTCGTCTTCGCTCGCGATCGCGTTGATGGCGGCGACGGCCATCGCGCTGCCACCACGACGGCCATGGACGACGAGGAACTCGCTGCCCGCCGGGTCGTCGGCGAGCGCCCGCTTCGACTCGGCGGCGCCGATGAAGCCGACCGGCAGGCCGAGGATCGCCGCCGGGCGGGGAACGGAGCCGGCGTCGAGCAGCTCCAGCAGGCGGAACAGCGCCGTGGGCGCGTTGCCGATGGCGACGACGGCGCCGGCCAGCCGCTCACCCCACAGGTCGACGGCGGCGGCGCTGCGGGTGGTGTCGAGCTCGGCGGCCAGCGCCGGCACCCGCGGATCGCCGAGCAGGCACAGGACCTCGTTGTCGGCGGGCAGGCGGCGGCGCGTCACCCCGGCGGCGACCATCTGCGCGTCGCACAGCACCGGCGCGCCGTCGAGCAGCGCCGCCCGGGCCGCGGCGACCACGCCCGGGCTGTACGCCAGGTCGTCGACCAGGTCCACCATCCCGCAGGAGTGGATCATGCGGACGGCGACGCGGGCCACGTCGACGGGCAGCCCGTCCAGGCGCGCCTCAGCCCGGATCGTCGCGAAGGACCGGCGATAGATCTCCGCCCCGTCCCGGACGTACTCCGGACGCGGCGTTCCCGCCGCCACCGTCGGTACCGCCGTTCCCGCCGCCGCGTCCACTCAGTCACCCTCCCGTCCGGTCGACGCGCCCGACGTTCCGGCACACGTCGACATCAGTTCCTGCAGCGACGCGGACTCGTGGCGCGACGCCAGCTCACGACTCAGCGCCGCCCAGCGATCCGCGGGCAGCTCCTCGCCGCCGTGTACGCGATAGCCGGACTCGTCCGCGATCACGTCGACGACATCACCGGCCGGACGACCGCACCGCCGAGCGCACGCCGACCAGTGCACCGACGTCGTCGATCCCTGGACGTGGGCGGCATAGCGGGCGGCGTCGCGTCGAACGTCGGCGAGGGCGCGCGCGCAGCCCGGACGGCCGGCGCAACTGGTGACGCCGACCCAACCGGACGCCGGATCCACGACGAGCCCGACCGCCGCCAGCCGAGCGCCGAACCCCTGCGACGCGGACGGATCCAGATCACGCAGGACGACCGTCCGCCACGGGGTCACCACCATCCGACTGTCTCCCGCCGCCTCGTCGGCGATCTCGGCGAGCAGGTCGAGCTGGTCGGCGCGCAGTCTCCCGAGCGGGACCAGCACGGTCAGTGCGTACCGACCATCACTGTGCCGGTGCGGCCCTGGTGTGACAGCCGACGCATCGCCCCTGCTCCGGGCCGCCGTGCCCGCCTGGATGATCTTGATGGTGGCCGCCGGGGGCTCCCGATCGTCCGTGCGTGCGCGGCGGGCAGCGAGCTGGGCGGCGGTGAGCAGGCGGTCGTGGCCGGTCGGGAGTTCGGCGATGCGCCAGGCGGGCGTGTCGCCCGGTGCCGTGGCGGCGAGCAGGTCGAGGAAGGCGTGCGCGGCGGCGAGGATCGCGGGGATGGCACAACGCTCGGGCAGGAGCACAGCCCGCGGCTCACCCGCCACGCGGAGCAGCATACGGCCCGCCGGCAGCGCGATCAGGGTGAGGTCGGCGGGGAGGGCGGCGACGTCGCCGCTGCCGTCATCGAGGGCGAACAGGATCCGGCCGGGCAGCGCGGCCAGCGCGGGATCGGCACACAGGGCGCGGTCCAGGGCCTCGACGAGCGGCGTCACATCCCGCCAGGACGCCACGGCGCGGCCGGACAGCGGCGAGGCGACGATGTTGCGGACCCGCTCGTGGGTGTCCGACGGCAGCAGCCCGGCGGCGCGGGCCCGGGCCGCGAGGATGGTGGCGGCGCCGTCGGCGAGGCCCCGGAGCTGGACGTTGCCGCGGGAGGTCAGCTCCAGGTAGCCATCGCCGAACTCACGGGCGCACGCGGCCAGCGCACGGGCGGCGGTGGCGTCGAGCAGGCCACCGGGCAGGCGCAGCCGGGCGAGGGCGCCGTCCGCGGCCGCGTGCGTACGCAGCACCCCCGGGCAGGCGTCGGCGACGCGCTCGCGCGGACTGGTGGGCACCGGCGGAGCATACGTGCGCCAACCGGGCACCCGCCGGCTGATCGGCGTTCGCGTGACTCACCTGATGCGACGTGCGGCGGCCGGGTCATCGAGGTCGGCAGCTGAGCTTCGCCCCACAGCTCTCACGGTCACGGGCACGGGGCCTTGACAGCTGCCGTTCTTGACAGTCCTGGTGCCCGCTCTGCGATGGTGAGGCGGCCACGAGCGGCGAGCGGCGAGGAAGTCCGGTGCGAATCCGGCGCGGTCCCGCCACCGTCACCGGACAGCGAACCTCGACGTACGGCCACTGACGCGGGCGGCGTGCCCGCGCTGGGAAGGCCTGAGGGGAACGTGCGCGGCGCGGCTTCGTCCTCGAAGCCCCGCGGCGCGGATCCGGGAGCCGGGATACTCGCCTCGCCCGCGACGGGCACGGTCCGTCCCGCCATGCCGTGGTCCGGGGCGCCGTCCGGCACCGGCCGGCTGACGCGGGGGCGCGGATCCCCGGGAAAGGCACGACCATGACCCCTGCCCAGACGCCCCCCGTCCAACCGTCACCCGGCGAAACGTCACCCGGCGAAACGTCACCGGCCGAGAGCCTGGCCGCCCCTGCCACGCCCGCCGGCGAGCTGGACGCGACCGTCCTGCTGTTGTCGACGTCGGACACCGACCTGCTCTCGGCGCGTGCGAGCGGTGTCCGCTTCCGGCTCGGCAATCCGGCTCGGGTCGACGTCGCGGACCTCGCCGCCCTGACCGACGGCGTCGACGTCGTCGTGGTGCGCATCCTCGGCGGCCGGCGGATGTGGGAGGAGGGGCTGGACGCGCTGCTCGCCGGCCCGCGGCCGGTGGTCGTGCTCGGCGGGGAGCGTGCCCCGGACGCCGAGCTGATGGCGATCTCGACGGTGCCGGCCGGGATCTGCGCCGAGGCGCACGCCTACCTGGCCGAGGGCGGCCCGGCGAACCTCGCTGAACTGCACCGCTTCCTCGCCGACACGCTGCTGCTCACCGGCGGCGGATTCGCCCCGCCGATCACCACACCGTCCTGGGGCGTCCTCGACCGCCCGGCCGCCGCGACTCGCGACTCCGCCGCCGCGCCCCGGCCCATGGCCGCGTCCAAGCTCGCGGCCGAGCCCGTTGCCACACTCGGGACCGGGACCGGGACCGCCAGCCCCGTGCCAGTGATCGGGATCCTGTACTACCGGGCACATCATGTCGCTGGCAACACGGCGTTCGTCGAGGATCTGTGCGCGGCGGTGGAACGGGCGGGCGGGCGGGCACTGCCGGTGTTCTGCGCGTCGCTGCGCGCCGCGGAGCCGGGGCTGCTCGAGGTTCTCGGCCAGGTGGACGCGCTGGTCGTCACGGTGCTCGCCGCGGGTGGCAGCCAGCCGGCGGCGGTGGGCGCGGGCGGCGACGACGAGGCCTGGGACGTTGGTGCTCTGGCAGCCCTCGACATCCCGATCCTGCAAGGGCTGTGCCTGACCGGCGGCCGGGAGGCGTGGGCCGGCTCGGACGACGGCCTGTCCCCGCTGGACGCGGCCACCCAGGTCGCGATCCCCGAGTTCGACGGCCGGCTCATCACCGTCCCGTTCTCCTTCAAGGAGGTCGACGAGGACGGCCTGACCAGCTACGTCGCCGATACGGAACGGGCCGACCGGGTCGCCGGCATCGCCCTCGCCCACGGCCGGCTGCGCCACATCCCACCGGCGCGGCGCCGGATCGCGCTGATGCTGTCCGCCTACCCGACGAAGCACGCCCGCATCGGTAACGCGGTCGGCCTCGACACCCCGGCGAGCGCCGTCGCACTGCTGCGGGCGATGCGCGACGCCGGCTACGACATCGGCCCCGCCGACGGCCCGGACGCGCTGCCGGGCGTGGCGGCCGGCGACGGCGACGCCCTCATCCACGCGATCATCGCCGCCGGCGGGCAGGACCCGGCGTGGCTGACCGAGGAGCAGCTCGCCGGCAACCCGGTGCGCATCACCGCCGCCGCCTACCGTTCCTGGTACGCCACGCTGCCCGCCGACCTGCGCGAGGCCGTCGAACGCCACTGGGGCCCGCCGCCCGGCGACCTCTACGTCGACCGCTCCCACGACGACGACGGCGAGATCGTGCTGGCCGCCCTGCGCGCCGGCAACGTCGTGCTGCTCGTCCAGCCGCCGCGCGGCTTCGGCGAGAACCCGGTCGCGATCTACCACGACCCGGCCCTGCCGCCGAGCCACCACTACCTGGCCGCCTACCGCTGGCTGTCCGCCCCTCCCACGGCCGACGCCGACGCCGACGTTACCGGCGCTGGTGCTGGCGCGGCCGCGGTCGGCAGCGGCGCCACCGGGTCCGGCGGCGGGTTCGGCGCGCACGCGCTCGTCCATCTCGGCAAGCACGGGACGCTGGAGTGGCTGCCCGGCAAGACGGTGGGGATGAGCGCGTCCTGCCCGTCGGACGCGGCGCTCGGCGACCTGCCGCTCATCTACCCGTTCCTGGTCAACGACCCCGGCGAGGGCACGCAGGCCAAGCGGCGCGCGCACGCCACCCTCGTCGACCATCTCGTCCCGCCGATGGCCCGCGCCGAGAGCTACGGCGACATGGCCCGTCTGGAACAGCTGCTCGACGAGCACGCGTCGATCGCCGCGATGGACCCGGCGAAGCTGCCGGCGATCCGCGCGCAGATCTGGACGCTCATCCAGGCAGCCCGGCTCGACCACGACCTCGGCCTCGCCGACCGCCCGCACGACGCCGAGTTCGACGACTTCCTGCTGCACGTCGACGGCTGGCTGTGCGAGGTGAAGGACGCGCAGATCCGCGACGGCCTGCACGTCCTGGGCCTCGCCCCGACCGGCGAGGCCCGGGTGAACCTGGTGCTCGCGATGCTGCGCGCCCGCCAGATGTGGGGCGGCACGCACAGTCTTCCCGGCCTGCGCGAGGCCCTCGGCCTCACGGAGGACGCCGGCGCCGCCACCCGCGCCGACGTCGACGCCACCGAACGCACCGCCCATGCCCTGGTCACCGCCATGGAGCGGCACGGCTGGAACCCCGACGCCGTCCCCTCCGCCCTGGACGCCGTCCTGCCCGAGCCCGCGGACCTGCAGGCTCCGGACGAGCGGCGGGAGGCCGTGGGCGCGGTGCTGCGGTTCGCGGCCACGGAGATCGTGCCGCGGCTGGCCCGCACCACCGACGAGATCACCGGGGTTCTGCACGCCCTCGACGGCGGCTACGTGCCGGCGGGGCCGAGTGGTTCGCCGTTGCGCGGGCTGGTCAACGTGCTGCCGACCGGCCGCAACTTCTACTCCGTCGACCCGAAGGCCGTGCCCAGCCGGCTCGCCTGGGAAACCGGCCAGGCGATGGCAGCCTCGCTGCTGGAGCGCTACCGCGCCGACACCGGGCGCTGGCCCGAGTCGGTCGGCCTGTCCGTCTGGGGCACGTCGGCGATGCGGACCTCCGGCGACGACGTGGCAGAGGTACTGGCCCTGCTCGGGGTGCGGCCGCTGTGGGATGACGCGTCACGCCGACTGCGTGGTCTGGAACCCATCGACCTCGCCGAGCTCGGTCGCCCCCGCATCGACGTCACCGTGCGCATCAGCGGCTTCTTCCGCGACGCGTTTCCCCACGTCGTGGCGATGCTCGACGACGCGGTCCAGCTTGCCGCCGGCCTCGACGAGCCCGACGAGGACAACTTCGTCCGCGCCCACGCCCGCGCCGACCTCGCCGTCCACGGCGACGAGCGGCGCGCCACGCTGCGCATCTTCGGCTCGCGACCCGGCGCGTACGGCGCGGGCCTGCTGCCGCTCATCGACAGCCGCAACTGGCGCGACGACGCCGACCTCGCCGAGGTCTACGCCACCTGGGGCGGCTACGCGTACGGCCGCGGCGTCGAGGGCACTCCCGCCCGCGAGGACATGGAGACCGCCTACCGGCGCATCGCCGTGGCCGCGAAGAACGTCGACACCCGCGAGCACGACATCGCCGACTCCGACGACTACTTCCAGTACCACGGCGGCATGGTCGCCACCGTCCGCGCGCTGACCGGCCGCGCCCCCGCCGCCTACATCGGCGACAGCACCCGCCCCGACGCCGTGCGCACGCGGACCCTGAACGAGGAGACCTCCCGGGTGTTCCGCGCCCGGGTCGTCAACCCGCGCTGGCTGGCCGCGATGCGCCGCCACGGCTACAAGGGCGCGTTCGAGATGGCCGCCACCGTGGACTACCTGTTCGGCTACGACGCCACCGCCGGCGTGGTCGCCGACTGGATGTACGAGCGCCTCGCCGAGACGTACGCCCTCGACGCCGACAGCCAGAAGTTCTTCCTGGAGTCCAACCCCTGGGCGTTGCACGGCATCGCCGAACGCCTGCTGGAGGCCGCCGCCCGCGGCCTGTGGGAGCACCCCGAACCCACCACCCTCACCGCCCTGCAGGAGCTCTACCTGCGCACCGAGGGCGACCTCGAGGACGGCGGCACCACGGCCGACCGCTGAGGGCAGCGGCGCGTCCGGCGCGCGCCGTCAGCACCCTGCGGGCCCATTGATGGGGATGGACCGCGTTGCGCGGAACGCCGGAGGCGGGTGCGGAAAAACGCCGGAGGCGGGTGCGGGAAACGGAGCGCCGGATGCGGGTCCCGGCTCGGACGCAGGCCCCGGGCCCAGTCGATCGGGCCGGGTCGGCGGTCCCCATTGCGGGTGCCGGCAGTACCCCGGGCGCGGGACGTCTGGCCCGCCGGGTGGGTGCCAGCCGGTTCCCGCAGGCAGGCAACGGCACGGTTGTCGCCGAGGTTCACCGTGGGGCAGGACGGTCCGGCCTCCGACCGGGTGTGCCCTGTAGGGGACAACAGGCCTGGAAGAGGGAAAATGGGCAAGGTGCGGACCACTCTTCTGCTTGTGGGCGCCGAGGCCGGCATGCGGCGGGACCTCGTGCCCGCGCTGATCGGCGAGGGCTACGACGTCGACGTCACCCGGTCAGGTGAACAGGCCCTCGCCCTGCTCGCCGACCGACCGGCGCACCTCGTGCTCAGCTGCCTGCCGCTGCCGGCCGGTTCGGCCCTGCCTCTCGAGTCAGACCTGCCCTTCGAGCCGGCCCTCCACCTCGAGCCAGACCCCTGCCTCGAGCCAGACACCCGCCTCGAGCCAGACCCCTGCCTCGAGCCACACCTCCGCCTCGCACCGGACGACCTCGACGCGGCCCGCCTCGACGAGCTGGTCTACGGTCCGGCCGGCGCGCCGTCCATCGACCGCCTGGCGGACCCCGCGGACCTGGCGGAGGACGAGGCGACCAGGCCAGCGCCCGACGCCGAGGCCGGCGCGCGGGCCGAGGCAGGGGCTGGAGCGGAGATGGACGGTCTGGAGTTCTGCCGCCGGCTGCGGGCGGCCGGCGACGTGCCGCTCGTCATGGTCGCCGGGCGGTCCGCACCGGCCGACGTCGTCGCCGGTCTGGAGGCCGGCGCGGATGATCACGTCACCGCGCCGCCGGTGACGGCGGAGGTGCTCGCCCGGCTGCGCGCCCTGCTGCGCCGGGTGCATCCCGACCGGGTGGCGGCGAGCGGACTGAGCGTCGGTGACCTGCAGATCCGCCCGGCGGAGGGGATCGTGCGCCGGCGTGGTGAGGACCAGCACCTGACCCGCACCGAGTTCCGGCTGCTGTGCGAGCTGGCGGTCGCCGGCGGACGGGCGGTGTCCCGCAAGCAGCTGCTGGAACGGGTCTGGGGGTACGACTACTTCGGCGGGGCGCGGATGCTCGACGTCCACGTCCGCCGGCTGCGCCGCAAGCTGGAGATGGACCCGTCCGCGCCGACGCACATCCTCACCGTGCGCGGGATCGGCTACCGCGTCTGCTCCGCGCAGGACTCCCCGACGCTCGATCCCTACCGGTTGACCAAGGACATGTCGGGGTAGCGGGCCCCGGTGACCGCCTCACCGGCGGCGGCGAGGCGGGCGGACTCGTCGGCGGTCAGGGTGACGGCGGCCGCGGCGACGTTGTCCTCGAGGTAGTGGCGGCGCTTGGTGCCGGGAATCGGCACGATGTCGTCGCCCTGGTGGTGCACCCAGGCCAGGGCGAGCTGCGCCGGGGTGACCCCCTTCTCGGTGGCGAGCTTCTCGATCTCGGCCACGACGGCGAGGTTCGCGTCGAGGTTCTCGCCCTGCATACGCGGCATCCCACGGCGGAAGTCGTCGGCGGCCAGGCTCGCGTCGGAGCGGACGGTGCCGGTCAGGAAGCCGCGGCCCAGCGGGCTGTAGGCGACGAAGCCGATGCCGAGTTCCCGCAACGTCGGCAGGATCTCCGCCTCGGGCTCCCGCGACCAGATCGAGTACTCGGTCTGCAGCGCGCTGATCGGCGCGACCGCGTGCGCCCGGCGGATCGTCGCCGGGGCCGCCTCGGACAGCCCGAGGTAGCGCACCTTCCCGGCGGCGACGAGCTCCGCCATCGCCCCGACGGTCTCCTCGATCGGCACGGTCGGGTCGACCCGGTGCTGGTAGTACAGGTCGACGTGGTCGACGCCGAGCCGGCGCAGCGACCCGTCGCAGGCGGCGCGGACGTACTCGGGCCGACCGCTCACGCCGCGCACGGTCGGGTCGGCCGGGTCGCGGACGATACCGAACTTGGTGGCAAGCACGACCTGGTCGCGGCGATCGGCGATCGCCCGGCCGACGAGCTCCTCGTTGATATGCGGCCCGTACATGTCGGCGGTGTCGAGCAGTGTGACGCCGAGGTCGAGGGCCCGGTGGATCGTCGCGACGGACTCCGCGTCGTCTCCGGCGCCATAGAACTCGGACATTCCCATACAGCCCAGGCCCTGCTGAGCGACCCGCAGGCCCTGGCTGCCAAGTGTGACCGTGCGCATCAGCGAGCGATCCTCTCCTGGTAAAAAGCGATCTTGTAGTCGATGAGCGCAAGATTGCGCTGGACCTCGTCCAGTTGCTCAAGCACCCGGCGGCGGTGCTCGGTGAGCAGCGCGAGCCGCTCGGGCTTGGAGCTCTCCCCGGCGCTGGCCAGCCGCGCGTAGCGGGCCATCTCCCGGATCGGCATGCCGGTCAGGCGCAGTCTGGTCAGGAACGTGACCCACTGGACGTCG
The DNA here is from genome assembly GCF_059816245.1 of Frankia sp. RB5. NCBI lineage: Bacteria > Bacillati > Actinomycetota > Actinomycetes > Frankiales > Frankiaceae > Frankia > Frankia sp. RB5. The sequence goes on along the minus strand of NZ_JCBATA010000011.1, from coordinate 34,592 downwards.
TCCTCGGTGTAACGGCGGTGCCGGGAGCTGGCCCGCGCGACCGGGTCCCGCATGAGCCCCGCACGCTCGTAGTACCGCAGCGTGTGGACGCTGACCCCGGTCGCCGCCGCGGCCTCGGCGATCGTGAACGAACCGGGGTCGTCGGTGCCCCCACTCCCAGCCCCGTCCTCGATGCGGGCCGGGAGAGGCTGGCAGATCGGCGATGTCCGCGTCGCGGGCACTTCGAGCGTGGCCATGCCCCAACGCTAGAACCTGGAGCACGCTCGAAGTCAATCGCAGAGGCGGCGACCCGGGTGGCCGCCCGGGTCAGGCGGTCACCCGGGGCTCAGCCGAGCACGGCGCCGGCGAGCGCGGCCGTGGCCAGCAGCCGGGGCGTGCCGGTCCCGGCGGCCGGCGCGGACCACAGGTCGGTGCCGTAGTCGCCGGGCAGGGCGTAGGCGATGGTTCGATCGTCGAGCCACAGCGCCTGGTCGTCGACGTCGCGCCCCTCGGCGAGCGGCGTCTCCCGCATCGTGCGCAGATCGAGGACGGACAGGCGCCAGGGGGCGTCCTTCGGCAGCCCCGGCACCCGCTTCTTGAACGCCAGCCTGGTCCCGTCCGGCGACAGTGACGGGCACTCCACATTGCCCCGCAGCGTCGTCAGGGTGCGGGCGGCGACCTCCCCGCGCACCAGGTACGTCTGCCCGCCGGTGGCGAGGGTGGCGAAGAAGTGGTCGTCGTCGGCGAACGTCACCCCCCAGACGTTCACGTCCGGGGCGCGGAAGGCTCGACCGTCGCGAACGATCCGGTAGGTCTCGAGGTTGGTGTCGAGGTGCCCGGTGCGGGTGTCGAGGATGGACGACCGGGTGGAGAAGGTCCCGTCGGCGTACGAGTCGCCGCTGACGAAGACCGTCCACGCGGCCATCCGCCCGCTCGGGGAGACCCGGGTGCGGGTGGGGATGCCGCCGACGGCGACGCGCCGCCGCTCGTGCAGGTCGGCGTCGAGCACCACGGCCTGGTAGCTGTCCCCGACGATGCCCGGCACCCGCCGCAGGCACAGGCCCGTGCCCGCCGCCGCGTGGAAGCGCAGACAGCGCACGCCCGACGACACCCGCGCCGCCCCCGGGTCCCCCACCGGCGCGACGACCAGCTCGTCGCGATGCGGACCCCAGGCCATGCTGCGGACCACCAGCCGCCGCGGCGGCGCACCGGTACCGGTCGCCAGCCGGACCTGGCCGGGATGGATCGGCGGTCCACCCGCCTGCTGGTCGTCGCGGCGGGCCGCCCGGTCCGAGGCGTGCACGACGGCGGCCGTCCCGACCCCCGCGAGCACCACGAGGACGGCGGCCAGGACCGCGAGCCGGGCTCGGACACTCATGTCGCGGAGCCCGGTGCCGGGGAGCCCGGTGCCGGGGAGTCGGGGCGCAGCGCCATGGCCGCGGCCACGGCGGCCAGCAGCGCGCCCGCCGCGGCGGCGACCGCGGCCCGTTCGCCCCAGGCCGTCCAGGCGGCCCCGAACAGCAGCGAGCCGGCGAACCGGGAGCCGGCCTGACCCGTCTGGACCAGGGCGAGCCCGCTGGAACGCAGCCGCTGTGGGACCGAGCCGGCCGCCGCGGCCATGAGCACCCCGTCGGTAGCCGCGTAGAACGCGCCGTGCAGGGCGAGCACGACGGCGGGCAACGCGCCCGCGGGCAGCACCCCGGCAGGATGGGGAGCGAGCAGCAACCCGTACGCGGCCAGCAGCAGGCCATGACCACCGACGAACACCCACCAGCGACCGACGCGATCGGCGAGATGCCCGAAGGGGACGGCCAGCAGCAGGAAGGACGCGGCGCTGCCGACCGGCAGCACCGGGAACCAGGCGACCGGCAGGTCGACGTCGGCACGCAGGACGAGATAGAGGAAGGAATCGCTGACGGTGGCGGCGCCCAGCACCAACGCGCACAGCGTCAGGCGCCGCAGCTCGGCCTGGCCCAGCAGCCCGAGAACGGCCCGTGTTCCCGCCGCCCGCGCGGCCGCCGCCGCGTCCGGGGCAGCCATCGACTCGGCAGCCATCGACTCGGCAGCCGGCGTGCCGACCGCGGCCTGCCGGTGCGGGCCGGTGTCCGTCCCCCACCGCGCCGCGCGTCCGGGGACGAACAGCAGGAGCACGGCCACCCCGGCCGTCGCGACGCAGAAGCTGACGGTGAACACCGCGTCGAACCCGTCGACCGACGCCCGCAGCACGACGAACGCGGCGAGCGGCCCGAGCAGCGCGCCCGCGGTGTCCATCGCCCGGTGGACGCCGAATGCCCGGCCCCTCGTCTCCGGCGCCGCGGACAACGAGATCATCGCGTCCCGCGGGGCCGTGCGCAGCCCCTTGCCGGTCCGGTCCACCGCGAGCACGGCGGCGATGGCCGGCAGGCCGCGCGCCACCAGCAACGCGGGTTTGCACAACGCCGACAGGCCGTACCCGAGCACGGCCACCGTCTTGTACCGCGAGCCGCGGTCGGCCAGATGCCCGCCGACGAGGCGGACGGCCGCGGACGCCCCGTTGTAGATGCCGTCGAGCAGACCGAAGCCGAGCGGGGACAGTCCCATCTCGGTCACCAGGTACAGGGGCAGGACGGCGGTGACCATCTCGGCGGAGATGTCGGTGAGGAGGCTGACCGTCCCGAGCACGAGCACGGTCGCCGGCACGGCCCGCCGGGCGAGCCGGGGGGCGTCCCCGACTCGACCGGCGGCGCGGGTGTCCGCGAGATACACGAGCGACTAGCTCCAGATGCCGGTGATGTCGGACGCGCTCGACGCGTTGCCGGCGTGGGTGGTCAGCCCGCTGAGGTCCTCCAGGGTGCGCAGGAGGTTGTAGTGGTTGTAGGTCGTCGCCGAGCTGCTGCCCGCGGTCACGTGCTGGCCGTAGATCACGGTCGGGATGTGGTTGCCGCTCAGCGAGTTGTCCTCGTCGAAGGTCACCACCAGCAGGCTGTTGTGGGTCTTCGCCCAGGTGGCGTAGGCGCCGAGCTTGCTGCTCACCCAGCTGTCGCCGGTGCTCACCGAGCAGTCGTGCATGTCGTTGCACAGGTTCGGGACGACGAAGGAGACCTTCGGCAGCGTCGTGTAGTCGGTGGGGAAGGCGGTGAAGGTGTGCGCGAGGCTCGTCGGGACGTTGCTGAAGGCGAACCACGGGTTGTGCTTGCGGGCGTACTTCGTCGAGCTGTTCGTGCAGACCGTGGAACCCTCGGACGGCAGGCCCTCGTTGTAGCTGGCGAAGGTCTTCCCCGCCGCGATCAGCTCGGAGCCGAGGTTGGCGGCGGAGCTGAAGCCCGGGGTGTAGCAGCTGTCGCTGGTGACGCCCTGGGTGCCGCCGGAGAACAGCGCGACGTAGTTCGGCTGGCTGGGATGGGTGAGCCCGTAGGAGGCGGTGAGGTTCGCCCCGCCGGCCTTCAGCGAGTTGATGTAGGGGGCGCTGGACGAGCCGATCACCTGCGAGTACGCGTGGTTCTCCAGCATCACCACGACGATGTGGTCGGGTGTGGGCAGGGACGCGGCCCGCGCGGCAGGCGCGAGGACCCAGGCCCAGAGCAGGGCGACCGCGCAGGCGGCGGCGCCGAACGAACCCAGTGCCAGCCGCGAACGCCGGGCATGGGTGACTGCGGACACATGTACCTCCGGAAGCCTCAGGGGAGACAGCGCGGGCCCTCGCTGAAGATCCCCGCAAGGCTAGGGGCGCCGGTGTGGCGGCGACAGAGTCCGCGGGGGGTCGAGCAGGCGAACAAGCCCGCTCGGTGTCGACCACCGCCGGTCACCTGCCGATAATCTGCCTGGCGTCTCCTGGCGGCTCCCGGCGGCTCAGTGCACGTCCCAGTGCTCCGGGTCGAGCCGCAGCCACCGGTCGATCTCCGCCCGCCACCAGATCCGGGTACCGCTCCAGGTCGGAGTCCGGTTGACCACCGCCGCCGGGGCCGGCGCCGCCGGATCCACCCGCAGCCGGTGGTCGACGGCCTGGCGGGTCAGGCCGAGCGCGCGGGCGATGTCGCCGGAACCGACGAGCAGCGGTAGTTGATCCACGTCTGCCGACGTTAGCCAATCAAGCCCATCACGCGCCCCCGGAGCGAGTACTTCCCTTACACCGCTGGGCGTCGCTCTGGGGCTTGATCCGCGCGCCCCGGCCCCAGGTGCCCCGAGTCTGCGCGTTGGGCTGCCCGGTCTCGCCGGCATGTGCTTGGCTGATCACGCATCGCGAAGTTGGACGGGCCCGGCGCACGAGGCGGCGGGCCGCACGGAGACGGAGAACAGTGGGCATCGATCTCGCCAAGGGCGCCAGCGCGGCCCTCACTGACACGACGGCCGCCCTCACGCACATCACGGTCGGTCTGGGCTGGGATCCCAATCGTCCGGGCGCCGAGGAGTTCGACCTCGACGCGAGCGCGATCGCCCTGCAGGACGACGGCCGGGCGCCCGGGCTGACCTACTTCGTCTACTACAACAACCTCAGCACCCCGCGCGGGGAGATCGTGCACCGCGGCGACAACCTCACCGGCGAGGGCGCGGGCGACGACGAGCAGATCCAGGTCCGGCTTGACCTGCTGTCCAGCGCGATCACGCGGGTCGTGTTCCCCGTCAGCATCCACAACGCCGACTACCGGCGCCAGAGCTTCGGCGACGTGCGCGGCGCGTACATCCGCGTCGTCAACGCGGAGACCGAGACCGAGCTCGTCCGCTACGACCTGTCCACGACCGCGGCGCGGGACACCTCCATGCTCTTCGGCGAGCTGCTGCGCGCCGCGGACGGCTGGCACTTTCGCGCCCTCGGCGAAGGCGGCGTCGCCGACCTCGCCGAGATAGCCCGCTCCTACGGCCTCGCCGTCTAACGCCACGCGCCACGCGTCGCGTCCGTTTTGTCCCCCTGTTCGCGACACGGGTCGCCGTGACGCTGCCGTGACGCTGCCAAGCCCCGCCGCGCGACGATGACCATGAAGATCACAACCCGGCATACGGCTGCCGAAGCTCGTTCTCCGCGGCGTCGGCCTTGCACCTGACGTCGGGTCAGGAGCGACGGTGGATCCATGACCGCCCCCACACCCGTCTCCGACCATGACCACCATCTCGGTGACAGCGACAGAGACAGCCACAGCCACAGCCACGGGTCGCGCACCTGGCGGGTCGGTGAGCTCGCCGCCGAGAGCGGCCTGACGGTGCGCACCCTGCATCACTACGACCGGATAGGCCTGCTGCGGCCGTCGCGCCGCGGCCCGGGCGGCCACCGCCGCTACACGGCGGAGGACGTCGCCACGCTGTACCGGATCGTCGCGTTGCGGCAGCTCGGCCTGCCCCTGGACCAGATCCCGGCGGCCCTGCGCGCCGGCGACCCGCGCACGCTGCTCGCCGACCAGCTTGACCACCTCGACAAGCACATCGCCGCCGCGCAGCGCCTGCGCACCCAGCTGTCCGCGGTGCTGACGAACCTGCGCGGCCGGGAGGCCCAGCCCGACGTCGACGACCTCGTCCGGCTGCTGCGCGGCACGACCGACGTCGAGCAGGCGGTGGCCCGCCAGCTCACCGACGCCCAGCTCGAGGCCCTGCGCGCCCGGCACGCCGAGCTCGGCGAGCGGGCCCGCCACGCCGTCGCCGTGGAGCTGCCCGAGCTGTACCTGCGCGCCCAGGCCGAACTCGACGCCGGCACCGACCCAACCGATCCCCGTGTACGCGTGATCGTCGACCGCATCGACGAGGTCAGCGCCGAGCTCAGCGGCGGTGACGACGCGGCGAGCGCCCGGACCCGGGCCGCCTGGGCCGACCAGGGCGGCTACCGGGAGCTCAGCGACTACGTCGCCCGCGCCCGGTCCAGCCGCGCCTGACCGCCCAGCCCCGCCGTCAGTGCGGAAGGCAGCCGCAAGGCGGCCGCGTCGCGCGCGGTCAACGGACGCGGCGGCGCAGGGGCAGACGGGACGACCGGGGCTGGAGGGCCTGGCGGGGCTGGCGGGCCTGGCGGGGCAGGCGCGGTGGGGCAGCGGGCGGGAGCAGGCCGGAGCGGCCGAGCTCGCCGGGCACCGGTTCGCGGCGGGCCTGGATCAGGCGGCGCACGTAGGCGGCCGCGGCGAACAGCACCATGAGGTCGTCGACGAGGCCGATCGGCCCGAGGGGGACCTCGGGGACGGCGTCGACGGGCGAGAGCAGGTAAAGGATGCTCCCGATCGCCGCCGCGGCCCCGCGCAGCGGCACCTCGTGGCGCCGGAACACCACGAACGCGACCCCGGCCAGCACGACGCCGACGGCCACGACCACACCGAGGCCGATGAGCAGCCCGGTCCCGACGTCACCCATCATCCACTCCGTTCCGCGGTCCGCGGTTGCGTGATCTCCCCCGGGATGCCCGGTTCCGGGGCGGGTCGAACATCGACTGGCCCACCAGTGACGGCCGACGGTCTGTCGCGCGGCGGACGACGCCAGGACGCACCGGTTGCCCCGACAGCCGGACAGGTCCCTCGCGCCGCGGGTACGCTTTCATCGTGCCCTTCGCGGAGTCGCCGGCGCGCAGCGGTCGCCTGATGGCCGTGAGCGATGTCCACGTCGGCTATCCGGACAACCGGCGGATCGTCGAGGCGATCGAGCCGGAGTCCCCCGACGACTGGCTCATCCTCGCCGGTGACATCGCCGAGCTCGCCGCCGACATCACGGCGATCTGGCGGCTGTTCGCCGAGCGGTTCGCCAAGGTCATCTGGGTGCCCGGCAACCACGAGCTGTGGACGGCGAAGCAGGAGACCATCCGGCTGCGCGGCCAGGCCCGCTACGAGTATCTCGTCGAGACAGCCCGCGACCTCGGGGTGATCACCCCGGAGGATCCGTACCCGGTGTGGACGGGTGACGGCGGGCCCGCCGTCGTCGCGCCGCTGTTCGTCCCGTACGACTACACCTTCCGCCCCGGCGGTGTGAGCACCAAGGCCGAGGCTCTGGCCCTCGCCCGGGAGACCGGCGTCGTCTGCACCGACGAGTGGCTGCTGCATCCCGACCCGTACCCGACGATCGACGCGTGGTCGCGGGCCCGCGTCGCGCTCACCGCCGAGCGCCTCGCCACGCTCGACCCGGCGATGCCCACGGTGCTCGTCAACCACTGGCCGCTCGTGCGCCAGCCCACCGACGTCCTGCGCTACCCCATCTTCGCCCTGTGGTGCGGCACCACCGCCACCGCCGACTGGCACCGGCGTTTCCACGCCACCGCCGCCGTCTACGGTCACCTGCACATCCCCCGCACCACCTGGTACGACGACGTCCGCTTCGAGGAGGTCTCGATGGGTTACCCGCGGGAACGGGTGGCGTGGGAGGCCTACGGCCGGCCCTTCGCCGGCCCGCGGCAGATCCTGCCCTACGTCTCCGAGACGACGGGGTCGCCGGAGGGGTCGGGCGGCGCGGCGGCGCGCGGGCAGGCCGCGCGGCCGGTGGGGCGGGGCTGACCGCGGTGCTGGCGAGTCTGCTGCCCGCCTCGGCGGTCGCGGTCGAGGCCTTCGAGGACGACCCGGCCGCGGTGCTGTTCCCCGAGGAGTCCGCGCTGCTCGCCCGGGCCGTCGACAAGCGGCGCCGGGAGTTCACCACCGCCCGGGTGTGCGCGCACCGGGCGCTGCGCGAGCTCGGCCTGCCGCCGGCGCCGATCCTGCCCGGCCCGCGGGGCGCCCCCGGCTGGCCGGCGGGGGTCGTCGGCAGCATCACCCACTGCGCCGGGTACCGGGCGGCCGCCGTCGCCCGGGCGGGCGAGCTGCGCACGATCGGCATCGACGCCGAACCCAACGAGGCTAATCCGCGCGGCGTCACCCGCGAGATCACCGTGCCGGCCGAGGAAGGGTGGCTCGCCACGCTCACCGAGACCAGACCGTCCGTCCACTGGGACCGGCTGCTGTTCAGCGCCAAGGAGTCCGTCTACAAGGCGTGGTTCCCGCTCGCGCAGCGCTGGCTCGGTTTCGAGGACGCCGCGCTCACCGTCGACCCCGGTACGGCACCCGTCACCACGCCCGCCGGGGGCGGCGGCTCGGCACCCGACCCGGCCCTCGTCCCGGTGCTCGTCCCGGCACCCGGTGCGACGTCGGCGCCCGGGACGCGGGCCGAGGGCACGTTCACGGCGAAGCTGCTCGTCAGCGGCCCGACGATCGACGGAGCGGAACTGACCGGCTTCGACGGCCGCTGGCTCGCCGCGGGTGGCCTGCTGATCACCGCGATCACCGTCCCCCACCTCGACGGCACGCCGATGCCGGCGGTGGGCTGATGCGCCGGCGCGGGCGGCGGCTGCGCCCGACGGCCCGGTACCGTCCCGCGGGCCGCACCGGCCCCGGCTCACATCCCGCCGGGCGTCGACCCCGCACCAGGGGGGTCGGAGGGCGTAAGCCGAGGTAGGAAGGGCTGTGCCCATTCCTGAGTACGTGCTGACGCTCTCCTGCCCGGACCGGCGCGGCATCGTCGCCGCCGTCTCGGCCTACCTCGCGGGCGCCGGCGGCAACATCGCCGACGCCGCCCAGTTCGGCGACGCCGACACCGGCCGCTTCTTCATGCGCGTCCACGTCGTCGCCGAGGAGCCGGGCGTGACCGCGGACTCGCTGCGCGCCGGTTTCGCGCCGGTGGCCGAACGGTTCGCGATGGACTGGCAGCTCCACGACCTCGCGATCCGCCCCCGGGTGCTGGTCCTGGTGAGCCGCTTCGGCCACTGCCTCAACGACCTGCTCTACCGGCACCGCTCCGGTCTGCTCGATGTCGACCTCCCGCTGGTCGTGTCGAACCATCCGGACTTCGCCGCGCTCACCGCCTCCTACCGCATCCCCTTCCGCCACCTGCCGGTCACCCCGGACACCCGCGACGCGCAGGAACAGGCCCTGCGGGACATCATCGCCACCGAGCGGATCGACCTCGTCGTCCTCGCCCGGTACATGCAGATCCTCTCGCCGTCACTGTGCGAGCTGCTGACCGGACGGGCGATCAACATCCACCACTCGTTCCTGCCGAGCTTCTCCGGCGCCCGCCCCTACCACCAGGCCCACACCCGCGGCGTGAAGCTGATCGGCGCGACCGCCCACTACGTCACGGCCACACTCGACGACGGCCCGATCATCGAGCAGGACGTCGTCCGCGTCAGCCACGCCGACGGCCCCGACCGCCTCGCCGCCCTCGGCCGCGACGTCGAATGCCGCGCCCTCGCCCGCGCCGTGACCTGGCACGTCGAACACCGCATCCTCATCAACGGTCACCGCACCGTCGTCTTCGCCTGATCCGCGCGCTGGTCCTGGTCCGACGGGCTCTCGGCGATCTGGTCGAGCAGGGTGGCGGCGATGCGGATCAGGTCGACCTCGGCGTCGGTCAGCGCGTCGAGGGCGCGGGCGAGCCAGGCGTCGCGGTGGGCCATGTCGCGCACGAGCGCGTCGCGGCCCACCTCCGTGATCGTCAGGACGGCGGCGCGGCGGTCGTGCTCGCCGGGACGCCTGCTGATGAGCCCGGCTTCCTGGAGCTCGGCGAAGGTGCGGGACAGGGACTGCGGCTGGTGCCGTGCGGCCGTGGCGATGTCCTTCGGGGTGCTCGGGCCGAGCCGGTAGAGGTGGCTGAGCACGGTCAGCTTCGTACCGTTGAGCGCTCCGGCCGGCCGCTCTGCCCGTAGCCGGCGCCCCAGATGCGTCACCGCACGCCGCGCCGCCGCCGCGCTCTCCTCCCGACTCGTCGCCATGATTATGAAGCTATCACGTACTATCTTGCCGACCTCACCCTCCAGCTAAGCCCGTCGATGCAGCGCGACCAGGGACGGCATTCGGTTCATCATGACGAGTATCTTGCGCGACGATTCCACCGTGCTGGGACGGCTGTGGTCACGAGTCGGCGGACGGGCGGCCGAACCGTGGCCCGTGGTGCTGTCGACGACGGGTGCGGTGCTGGCGACGTTCGGCACCGTGCTGGAGCTGCGTTCGTGGACCGGGGTGGGGTCGGGCGCTGTCGTCCTCGGCGTGGTGCTGGCGCTGACGCTCGGCCGGGTGCGGCGGCGCACCGACCGCCGCTCGCCCGCGCCCCGATGGCTGCCGGTAGTGGTGACGCCGGTGGTGGCGCTGCTCGCGAGCGAGATCGCCGAGCTCACCAAGCGGCACCGGTCCGCCGGCGAGGCGCTGTTCGCCGTCGTGATCAGCGGCGCGATCTGGGTCCGGCGGTTCGGGCCGGTGGCGGCCCGGGCGGGCACGCTGGCGACGCTGCCGTTCATCGCGTTGATCATCACACCGGTCCCACCGGACGCGCGGGGCATGACCCGGCTTGCCCTGGTCGGGATCGCCCTGATCGCCGTCGCGTGGGTCACCCTCGCGGGCGCCGTCGAAACCCGCCTGCGGCCGTCGACGGCCGCACCGCCGCCAGCCGCGGCGCCGCGGCCCACTCCCGCGCCGGCCGTGGCACAGGCGGCCGGCGGCGCGCGGCCGGGACGGCGGCTGGCGGCAAGCACCCGGATGGCGGCGCAGATGGCGGTGGCGTTGGGGGTCGCCTTCGTCGTGGGTCGGCATGTGTTCACCCACCACAGCACCTGGCTGGTCCTCACGGCCTACCTCGTGAACAGCGGCAACCGGGGGCGCGGGGACGTCGCCTACCGCAGCGGCCAGCGGCTCGCCGGCGCGGCGGTGGGGACGGCGACGGCCAGCGTCCTCGCCGGCCAGCTGCCCGCCCACGACCGGTGGTCGATCGTGGCCATCTTCGTGCTGCTCACGTTCGGGGTATGGCTGCGTGCCGCGTCCTACGCATACTGGACGGCCGCCGTCACCGGGGTGCTCGCGCTGCTCTACGGCTACTACGGGCAGTCCGGCGCGTCCCTGCTGCGGGAGCGGCTGCCGGCCGTGGCACTCGGCGCGGGCATCGGGCTCGCCGCCGCCTGGTTCGTCCTGCCCGTCCGCTCGGGGGATGTGCTGCGCCGACGGGTCGCCGACGTGCTGGCCGCGCTGACCGACCATCTGGTGGTCTGCCAGACCGGCCGCCGCCGCACCCCACGCACCGTCCCACCCGCGCCGGACGGCGGCATGCGCGCCGCGCTCGGTGAGACACACGCCCAGGTGGAGGCCGCGTTCGACCGCCTCGCCGAGATCGCGCCGACGCTGCGGGCGCACCGGCTGCTGTCCGGGCTCGCGCGATGGCGGCCGGGGCGCTCCGATGCCGCCACCGCGTCCCGGCCACCCCATCCGCACGACGCCGTCGCGGCGTTGCTGGCCTGCCGGGAGCCGCTCGCGGCGCTCACCCGCGACCTCGCCGCCCACGGCGCCCCTCCCCCGCGCTGGGCGGGCCGCGAGATCGCCCGGGTGCGCGGCGCGGTCGTCGAGTCCCGGCGCGCCATGGGCCGGGCCAGCGCGGCGCGACAGGCGGCGGCCGCGTCCCGCTCACGGTTCCGCGGATTCGGGGGGTCGGGAGGGCTCGGGGGGTCGGGAGGGCTCGGTGGACCTGGAGGCGTCGGCCGGTTCGGAGGCGTCGGCAGAGCCGGAGGCGTCGGCAGAGCCGGAGGGCCTGGAGACGTCGCAGGGCCCGCAGGCATCGGCGGGTTCGGGAGGCTCAGGTGGCGTCCGGGAGGGCGACGGCGATCTCTCCGCCGAGTGTGAAGCCGTCGGCCAGCTCCAGGCTGTCCCCGCTCCAGAACCGCCCGGGGTCGTACCAGTTCGGCCGCCGCCCGTGCGGCAGTAGCCCCATCGCCTCGTAGGTGAGGGCGACGACCTCCGCGCAGTAGGCGGTCTCCAGACCCGCCGGCGCGGCCGGATCCTCGGACATCACCGAGGGCGCGGACGTCACCGAGGGCGCGGACGTCACCGGATCCGCCGGCACGGCCGAGTCCGCGGACGCCGCCGGATCCGGGAGCGTCCGCCTGCCCTGCCGACGCTGCCCGGGCCATCGACGGCGCGACCTCTCGGCGACGGCCAGGTGCGGCAGGCGTCCGCGCAGCCAGTGGCCGGCGAGCTGGGCGGTGGTCGGGAAGGGGGTGCCGTCGAGGCGGGCGACAGTGCGCAACGCCGCGTCCTCCTGCTCGGGGCGGGCGCCCGGCAGCAGCTGGCGCAACCAGCCTTGCTGTCCGTAACGGCGGCCCCAGACCTCGACGGCGGCGCGCAGGTCATGCAGCTGCACCCCGCGCTGACGGGTCCCGGACCACAGGTCCGGCAGCGACTTGCCGAGTTCCGCGTGCCAGAGCAGCGGCGGCAGATCCTCGAGGACGATCGCCATACCCACGTGGTTGACGGGGCTGTTCGTCGTCGTCTGGATCATCCGGTCCGCCGCCGTCCGCCCGCGGAACAGCCACAGATCTCCCGTGCGGACCAGCTCCAGGGCCTGATCCAGGTCGATCCGCGTGTCGGGCATGTCTGAAGCATGCCCCAACGGGGCCGACCTCGCCGTAGCTCACGGCCAGGAGTGGGGCGTGGGCGTGGGCGTTGCCGCGGCGGTTCGTGGCACCGTTGCGGCAGGTTCGAGGCGGCCCGTGTCGCCAGATCCGGGGCAAACCGGACAGAGAGCCGCGAGTTCGCGACACGGTGCCGCTGTCCCCCGCGCGTGTTTCCCACCCGAGGGAAGTCCGCCCCCACAAACGGCCTGCGGGGAGGGTCAGCGTCGGCGACGATCTTGGATAGTCTGGCGGGGTGCATCGGGCTCGGTGGGTGAAGCTGCTCGGGGTCGCGGGAGTCGCCGGGGTGGCGGCCACCGGCGTGCTGGTGGCCCGTGACCAGCGCCAGCGCGGCTCCTACTCGCCGGACGAGATCCGCGATCGCCTGCGCGCCCGCCACGCCGCCGCCGGCACCGCCGCCGCGGACGACAGCCCGCGGATCAGGAGCGATGATGGCGTCGCCGACGACGCGGCCGTCACCGAGGACGCGGCCGTCACCGAGGACACTGGCAGCGGCGCGGCCCGTGGCGCGCGGGTGCGTGATGCGGCGGCGGGGCGGTTCAGGAGGCTGGCCAGGCGCCGGCGGCGGTGAGCAGGGCGTCCTCGGGGACGGTGTTGAGAGCGCGGTGCAGGCTGCCGAGCTGCTTGTGGTGCTCGTCGAAGGGGACGGCGACGGTGTGCACGCCGAACCGGGCCAGGACAGGCTCCGTCCACGGCGCGCTCGCCGTCGACACCAGTGCCGCCGGCCCGTCGGCCACCGAACCCTCCGCCGGGTAGCCAGCGCCGTAGCGAGCGCCCGGGGCTGGGCGGGGGTCAGGCAGGAAGAACACGCCGGCGGCGAAGGCGGCGATCATCTCCGGGGCCAGCGGGCAGACGGCGAGTTCGATGCCGCGCAGCGCGTCGACGAGGGCCGTCTCCCGGCCGGCGGCGCCGTCGCTCTCGACGACCGCGGGGCTGTCGAGGCGGTCGGCGGCGACCAGCGCGATGCCCGGCCCGAGGCCCAGCCAGTGGTCGAGATGCGGCTGTTCGGGGCGGCGCAGTTCGTCGCGCACCCGGACGACGTAGGGGAACGCGCCGAGCAGGTACGGGCGCAGCAGGCCCCACACCGCCGGGCTGGTGCCCGCCCCGGTACCGAGGACGGCGACCCCGCCGCAGGTCACGACGTCACCGCCGGCCAGGTAGAGCGGCTCGGGCACCCGTACCTCGGCGGAGCGGCCGCGCAGCCCGCGCAGGATCGAGGCCATCACGACCGTCTCGCGGGCCCGCTCCCGGCGGCGCAGCCGGCCGACGGCCACCGCCCCGCCGAGGTCGACGTAGTGGTCACGGGGGAACATCAGTCCGGCGAGCGGGCGCAGCGCGTAGCTCTCGTCGGGCGCCTCGAGGCCGATGACGCCGCCGCCGGCGCCCGGCTCGAGCAGCAGTCTCGGTTGGCGCAGCACCACCGGGGCGAGCGCCGGCACCGACCAGTCCCGCAGCACGTCACGGGCGGCGAGCAGCCGTGCGTCGTCGTCGGCGCTGACCGCGCGGGCGGCGAGTTCGAGCAGCACCGGCCGGGGCAGGGCGGTGAGCACCTCCGACGGCGCCCGCGGCTCGACGCCGAGCTCGACCAGCGCGGCGCGCACGGCCACCGACTCGGCCGCGGCGCGCACCGGGTCGTACGCCGGCCGACCCGCCCGGAACACGGACGTCTCCACCGGCGCGACGACGGTCGGATTCTGGATGAGAACCGTCGGTCCGCGAGTAGCGGCATTCATATGGTCGATGTCCGGCGGCCGGGTGTCATCCCGGCATTATGCAACCCGGGAACCATCGACCGTTCGACCCGCCCCGCGGCAATCCGCGGAATATTGCGGACCATTAATCGAATCGCGACATTCAGGATTGCGCATTTCAGTGGCCCGCGCGGCAGGTCACATGACGATCTCGCCGACCAGCCAGACACCCGCCATCAGCACGCCGGCCACCAGCTCCACCAGCATGCCGACGCCGAAGGCCACGATCGCCGCCCAGGTGGTGCCCGCGGCGGTCCGGTAGTCGCCGAGGCGGACGAGCTCCGCCACGTAGATGCCGAAGACGCCGCCGATCAGCAGACCGACGACGGGCACCACGAAGAAGCCCACGATCGCGCAGACCACGCCGATCGCGAGGCTCGGCCAGGGCACGCCCCGCCCGGCGGTGGCGCGCGCCGGCAGGACGTACTTCGTCAGCGCGCCGATGACGAACAGGGCCGTCATCAGCGCCAGAACGATCCAGTGCCCGACGCCCTTGCCGTCCGCGATCGTCCACCACAGCCCCGCACCCCAGACGAGCACCAGACCGGGCAGCACCGGCAGCACGACGCCCACCAGGCCGACGGCCATCACCAGGGCCACCGCGACCAGCTCACCGGTACTGATGGCGCACCCTCCTCGCATCCCTACCGCGACGGTACCGGGCGACGGCGTTTCCCGACGTCACCTGACAAACGACCGACCGTCCCCGTCACGTCGTGAACCGGTCCGGTCTGGCAGCGTTGCGGGCGGCGACGCGCCGCGCGGTGTCGGCGAGGGCCTCACGCAGCTCGGCGGGGTCGAGCACCTCGACGCCGTCGCCGAGCATGCGCAGCTGAAACAGGGCGACGTCCAGGCCCTCAGTGGCCACCGAGACGACGCGCCAGCCCTCGGCGTCCGGCGGCGAGGCGGTGGCGAGGGCGTCGCGGGCCGCCACCGGGTCGACGGCATGGCGCAGGTCGGCGAGCGCCGCCGGGGACAGCCGCAGTCGGCATGTCCAGCGCAGCAGCGTCCGGGTGAACGCGTCGGCGGACTCGCGCCACCAGGAAGCCAGGTCGAAGTCGGCGGGGCGCTCGAAGGTCTCGGCGCGCGGACGCACGCGGCTGATCCTGCTGATCCGGTAGCTCAGGATCCGGCCGCGATGGCGCGCCACGAGATACCAGACACCCGCCTTGCACACCAGCGCGAGCGGATCGACCCGCCGACTCGCCTCAGCCGTGGCCCCGGCCTTTCCTCCGACGACGAGGCCGGCCCCGACCACGACCCCGGCTTCAGGCCCGGCCTCGTTGGTCCCGGCCGCGACTTCAGTCCCGGCCGCAGCTTCGGCCGCGAGGCGTCGTCCCGGGGTGTGGCTCAGGTCGACGCGGCGGGCGGACCAGACGGCGGCGGCGAGGGCGGACAGGTGCGGCACTGGCTCCTCGTGACGGAACCAGCCCGGCGCGTCCAGCAGGAAGCGCTGGTGGATCTGACCGGCGCGGTCGCGCGGTCGCGGCGGCAGGGCGGCGAGAACCTTGGTGCGGGCGGCGGCCGCGTCGGCGGCGAGGCCCAGGCCGACGAGGACGTCGGGGCCGGCGCCGGCGAGCAGCAGGGCGGCGGCCTCGTCGCCGGTGAGGCCGTCGAGATCGGTGCGCCAGCCGTCGGTCAGCCGCACGCCGCCTGCGCGGCCCGGCTCGGTCCACAGCGGGACACCGGCGTCCTGCAGGGCGGCGATGTCACGGCGCACGGTGCGCACGGACACCTCCAGCTCGGCGGCGAGCCGCGGCGCGGTGGAGCGCCGGACCGCCTGCATGTGCAGAAGCAACGCGGTCAACCGGCTCGAGCGCACATCCCCAGATGCTAGGCGCGGAACCCTGACAGGGGATGACAGGGTTAGGACCGCACGATGGCCTGGTGACGACATCATGGGGCGACGTCGAGCGCGCCCAACCCGAGTTCGCCGAGACGGTCCGCACCCGGTTCGAGGCGTTTCGCCATCACGTCCTGGCGACCCTGCGCGCGGACGGGTCGCCGCGCACCAGCGGGATCGAGACGACCTTCCGCTTCGGGCAGCTGTGGCTGGGCAGCATGCCCGGCGCGCGCAAGTCCCAGGACCTGCGCCGCGACCCCCGGTTCGCGCTGAGCGCCAATCCCGGTCCGGGCACGGGCATGGGCGGCGGCGACGTCCGCGTCGCCGGCCATGCCCGCTGGGTCGACGATCCGGCCGAGCTGGCCAGGTTCGTCGACGCGGTCACCCCGCCCGAGCCGTTCGAGCTGTTCCGCGTCGAGCTGACCGAGGTCGTCCGCACGACCGTGGACGAGGCCGCCGAACAGATCGTCCTGACCAGCTGGCGCCCGGGCTACCCGGCCCTGCGGACCCAGCGCCGTGGCAACGGCGCCGAACCCCCCGAGGTCACCTGGTCCACCGACTGATCGACGGATCAGGTCACAGCAGGCCGAGGTGCCGCATGTCCGCCAGGCACTTGTTCAGGAACGCCTCGGTCAGGTGCGGAATCTCCGGGCCGATCGGCAGCCGCCGCACCCCGCCGGCGAACCGGGCAGCGCCGACGGTCGGCCGGTCCGCGTCATGGGGGGTACGCAGCGCGTCGAGCACCGTGAGCGATGACGCCTGGCGCTGTGCGGTGGGCAGGCCGCGCAGGCGCTCCTCGAACCGGCGCAGCCAGTCCTCGTACGGATCGATCCGTTCGAGCGGATGGCCCGCGGCCTCGATCCAGTCGACGAAACTGTCCAGCGAGACACCGTCATCGTCATGCGTGTTGACGACATGGAAGGTCCGGAAACCGCTGCCGCGCTCCTCGGCGCTCAGGCCGACGATCGACGCGGCGACGAAGTCGACCGGCAGCCCGTCGTAATGGGCGCGCGGCCGCGGCGCACCGGCGTCGCGCCGGTAGAAGGACGTCGGCGCGACGCCGGTGCTCACCAGGCTGTAGAGCAGCCGGACGAAGATGTCGGACGTGTTCGCCTGCCCGGCGTACTCCGTGTGCGGAAGCATCATGTCGCCGCGGAACACGTCAACGGGCAGCCCATAGCGGCGGTGCGCGCTGCGCAGCAGCTGTTCCGCGGCCCATTTGCTCGCCCCGTACGACGCGACGTAACGGGACGCGAGCGTGATGGTGTCTCGCAGCGGGGCATCCTCGGCCGAGTCCGGGGAATCGGCCAGGAAGGGCGCGACCGCCAGCGACGAGACGAAGTCGAACCACTTCTGCCGCCCGGTCAGCGCGAGCGCGATCAGCTCGGCCGTGCCGACGACGTTCGGGCCGAACAGGTCTTCGTAGTCGAGGACGTGGTTGACGAGCGCCGCCGGATGGACGATGCGGTCCACCGCGCCGGCGAGCCGCTCCCAGGTGGCGTCGTCGAGGCCGAGACGCGCCTCGCTGACGTCGCCGACGACGACCTCCAGATGCCGCTCGGCCAGCGCCCGGAAGCGTCCCTCCAGCTGCGCGTCGCCGCTGAACGCCGCGTGCAGCCGCGCCACCGCGCCGGCGTGGTCGCGCGCCCGGACCAGGCAGATCACCGTGCCGCCGAGCGGGGCGACCCGCTCCAGCCATTCCAGGCACAGGAAGCGGCCGAGGAAGCCGGTCGCCCCGGTGAGCAGCACGGTGCGGCTCTCGCCGGCCGGCGCCTCGGTGGCCGCGGCGGCGAGCAGGTCGGCGGGCAGGAACCGGGTGATGTCGAGGTCGGCGGCCACCAGCCGGCCGGATGCCGACCCGACCTCGGCGCCGTGGATGGACGCGAGCGTCGGCCGCCCGCGGCCACCGAGCAACTCCTCGATCGCCGTCGTCCAGGCCCGCGGGTTGCCCGCCGGGCTCAGGACGATGTTCACCGGCACGTCGACCTCGAAGACGCTCGACAGCAGGGTCGTGAAGGCCACGGCCCCGAGGGAGTCACCGCCGAGCTCGGCGAAGCTGTACGGCGCCGTGACGTCGACGTCGGCGAGGCCGAGGGAGGCCTCGAGCACCTTGCCGACCTTGTCCAGCACGCTCAGCCCGCTGGTGGGATCGCGCAGCGCCACCAGCTTGTCGTTCTGCTTGCGCTCGAGGTCGAGGTAGAGCTCCTCCAGCATGGGCCCGTACCGGTCGCGCAGCCGTGGCCGCAGCCGCTTGAGCATGCCGGAGAGCAGACCGTTCTCGACACTGAACGGTTCGGTTTCCACGAGGAAGTCGCGCGGCACCTCGAACGAGCGCAGGCCCGATTCCACCGCGACCCGGGCCAGCTCGGACCGCACCAGTTCCCGCACCTTCTCCGCCGGGGCGTCCGGCCCGAGCAGCGCGTCCACCCGGTCCGGGTCCGGAACGACGACGGCGAGCAGGTAGGCGCGCGCGGAGTTGCCGTAGACGTAGATCTGGTGGATGACGTCGCTGCCCGCCTCGAAGGTGTTCCCGACCGCACCCACGGTCACGAACTCGCCCTGGGCGAGCTTCAGCACGTCGTTGCGCCGGTCGATGTAGACGAGGTGGTCGGGGGCGCGTTCCTCCATGATGTCGCCCGTGCAGATGAAGTTGTCCTCGTCGAACAGCCTCGCCGTCGCCTCGGGGTTCTTGTAGTAGCCCGGGACGCCGAGATGCGTCTTCACGAGCAGCTCGCCCCGCGGATAGGGCTTGTCCGTGCTGTGATAGCCGAGTTCGGGAACGTCACGCAGTCTGTAGTCGATGACCGCCGCCCGGTTCACCCGGCCCGCGACGGTGACGCCACTCGCCTCGGTCGTGCCGTACCCGTCGACGAGCGGTGCCGGGAAGCACTCGGCGACGAACTGGCGCAGCTCCGGCGTCGTCGGCGCCGACCCGGTCATCATCGTCGAGATGCGGTCACCGAAGATGGTCACCCCCATCTCGCGCAGCAGTTCCACCCTGATCCGCTCGGCCTCGCCGTCACTGTCGCCGTTGCCGGTGGTGGCGGCGGTGCCGGCGGCGGTGTTCAGCCCGCGGTCGGCGAGCCGGCGGGAAAGCTCGGCGAGGTAACGGCGATGCGCCATTTCCAGCACGCGGGGGAACATGTTCGCCTCGGTCGGCCGGGTGAGCGCGAAATCCTCGAACAGGGTCGTCATGTCCGGCCGGGCGGTGAAGTAGACGGTGCCGCCGCGGGACAGCGTCGTGTAGACGGCGCCGCGGCCCATGAAATGGCTCATCGGGGCGAAGATGAGGCGGATCACCGGCAGCGGCACGACGGTCCTGCGGAGGAACTGGGAGCGGGCGTAGAGCTCCCCGATGATGATGCCCTTGGGGGTTCCGGTGGATCCGGACGAGTGCACCAGCAGCCGCAGCCGGTCGTCCTCGGCCGGATGGGTGCCCGGCGGCGTGAGGTCCGCGCCGGCGCCGAGGGCGATCAGCTCGTCGATGGTGATGAGTTCGGCGCCCGTCCCGCCGGCGGACAGCCGCGCCCGGGCGGCCTCGAAGCGGTCCCGCTCGTCGTCGACGCGCGGGTCGTAGTCCATCGCGACGACGCTGCGGACCGACGGATGGGTGGCGGCGAGGCCGGCCGCGACCTCCAGGTCCTCGGCCGTGGCGACGATCACCGCTGGCTCGGTGTTCGTGACGATCTGGTCGAGGTCGGCCGGGGCCATCGTGCTCTGCAGCGGGATGCCGACCGCGCGGCGGTAGACCGTGGCCAGGTCGGCGGTGATGTAGTCCGTGCCGGAGAAGCCGAGGAAGGCGACGAACTCCCCGTCGTCGACGCGGTGCCGCTCGTGCTGCCGGCCCCAGGCCGCGGCCAGGCCCGCGATCCGGTCCCGCAGCTCCCGGTAGCTGATCGTGCCGAAGTGCGGCTGCCAGCCGCGCACCGTCCGGCCGGTGGCCGGGTCGACGACCGGCTCGTGGTCACGCTCCCCCAGCGCCGGCCGCGACGCGTACCCGTCCAGAAAGGTGGTGACGATGTCCTCCAGGGACTGCCCGGGACGGAACACCGCCTCGGTGACCTCGCCGTCCGGTAAGAGCTCCTGCAGCTGGGGGTCACCCGCAGCGAGATCGAGAATCCGCCGTGCGTAGTCCGGAATCTTTCGGTCCGTGCTCATAAGAACCCCTCCTCCGCGCCGGTCAAAGGGCAAGCAGTGATGTAATGCGATTCTCTTAACTCTGTCAAGCGATCGACCGGGGATGCCTGTCGGACCGGTCGCGAGCGCGGAGCCGGCGATGAGCGTCGCCGTCTTGCCGTCGACACGGACGACACGTCGGAGGTCAGGACAGCCGGTCGCGGAGGCGATATTTCGACGAGCACGACGCCGAGCCGGGCGGTGGCGAAGGCGAGCACGGGGAACTGCCAGCAGTTGTGCGACAGCAGCGTCGGCAGCCGGGAGCTGCGCAGCCTCGTCCAGCCGCACCGCGACCAGGTGCTGGGCCTGCGGGCCCGCTACGAGCGCGGCTTCCGCGACATCATCGAGGCGGGCGTGCGCGCGGGGCGGTTCGGCGTCGCCTCCGCCCGGCTGGCCTCCTACGCCGTGCTCGACCTCGGGATGGGCGTCGCCGCCTGGTACCGCGAGGACGGCGAGCCGACCGAGGACGAGGTGGTCTGACCGAGGACGAGGTGGTCTGGCAGTACGGCGACTTCGCCCTGCGCCTCGTCGCCGCCCAGCCCTGAGCCCTGGTCAGGGGAAGGTGGGCGGTTGCTTCTCGCGGAAGGCGCGCAGGCCCTCCTGGGCGTCGGGGCCCGTGTTGACGAACTCGACGGCGAGCGCGGCGGCGCCCAGCGACTGCGCTCACAACCCGAGACGCGACCTGGCTAGGAGCGGTCGACGGCGCGCGGGCCGGGGATGGCCGCCACGGCCGCGGAGCGCGCCGGCGAGCTCGCGGAAAGCTCGCGGACGTAACGGCCGAGCGCCTGCACGGGCCAGAGCAGGCGGTAGCCCTGGTAGTTGAGGTAGAAGTCGCCGGGGAAGCCGGTGCCGGTGAACTGGTCCTCGTCCCAGGTCCCGTCGGGACGCTGGTGCTGGGCGAGCCACCGCGCCGCACGCTCGAGCGCCCGCGCGACCGCGGGCCGCTGCTCACCGGCTAGCAGGCCCAGCATTGCCCAGGCCGTCTGCGAGGCGGTGGACTCGCCCCGGCCCGCCCACCGCGCCGGATCGTCGTAGGAGCGCAGGTCCTCGCCCCAGCCGCCGTCGGCGTTCTGGTGGTCCAGCAGCCAGTCGACGCCCGAGCGGATGGCCGGATGCGTGGCCGGCAGCTCGGCGGCCCGCAGCGCCGGCAGGACCGCCGCGGTGCCGTACACGTAGTTGACACCCCACCGGCCGAACCACGAGCCGTCGGACTCCTGGGCGCGCAGCAGCCAGTCGACGCCGCGCCGCGTGCGGGGGTCGTCGGCGAGCCCGACCTCGGCGAGCAGTTCGACGACGTGGGCCGTCACGTCCGCCGACGGCGGGTCGGTCAGCGCGCCGAAGTCGGCGAACGGGATCATGTAGTGGATGGTGCCGGTGTTGTCGGAGTCGTAGGCGCCCCAGCCGCCGTCGCTGGACTGCAGGCCGAACAGCCAGGTCACGCCGCGCGCCGTCGCCGCGGCCACGTCACGCGCCGCGGGGTGGCGGACGTGGCGCAGCGCGAGCAGCACCTCGGCCGTGTCGTCGGTGTCGGGGTAGGTGTCGTTCTCGAACTCGAACGCCCAGCCGCCGGCCGGCAGGTCCGGGTGGTTGACGGCCCAGTCACCACGGCGGTGGCGGATCTCCTGCCCGAGCAGCCAGTCGACGGCGTGCACCAGCGCCGGATCGTCGGGTTCGATGCCCGCGGCGGGACCGGCCTCGACGAGCGCGTTCACCGCCAGCGCCGTGTCCCAGACCGGCGACTGGGACGCCTCGACCATCCGCGCGCCATCCGGGAGCTCGACGGAGTAGTCCTCCAGCGCCCGCAGGGTCGCGCTGATGACCGGATGGTCAAGGTCGTAGCCGAGCAGGCGCAGCGCGATGATGGAGTAGACGGCGGGCGGCTGGATCCCGCCGAAACAGCCGTCGGCCTCCTGCCGGGCGATGATCCACTGCTCGGCGACCCGGATCGCGTGCCGCCGCAACGGCCAGAACGGCCGCGCGTGGTAGCGGTGCAGCATCGCGTCGGCCGCGACGAACGCCTCCCGCCACCCGAACGCCCTGGGGCGGCTCCAGCTCCGGGTCCGCCGCCGCGCGGCGGCCGGCTCGGACCGCTCCGCCACCGCGGGGTGGAGCTCGTCGAGGGCGAACGGAGCCGGCCGCACCGGGCGGAACGTCGACACGACGGTCAGCGCGACGACGGTCTGGCGGGCCCAGGAGCTGAACGAGTAGATGTTCAGCGGCACCCGGCGCGGCAGCAGCATGAGCTCCGGCGGCAGCACGGGCAGGTCCTCCCAGCGCCACCAGCCGAACAGGGCGAGCCAGATCCGGGTGAACACCCGCGTCGCCGGGATCCCGCCGCGTTCGCGCACCCAGGCGGCGGCGCGGCTCATGTGCTCGTCCGCCGGGTCGTCCCCCGCGAGCCGAAGCCCGATGTAGGACTCAACCGTCACCGACAGGTCGCCGTCGCCGCCGTGGTACTGCGGCCACGATCCGTCCGCGAGCTGGCGGGACCGGATAAACCGGGCCGACGCCTCGGTGAGCTCCGCCGTGCGGATGCCGAGGTACTCCCGCAGGAGCAGGTCCTCGGCGTCCATGGTGGTGTTGCTCTCCAGATCGAACTTCCACCAGCCCGCCTCCGCCTGCCGGGCCAGCAGGTGCGTGGCGGCGCGGCGCAGCGTCCGGGTGGGCCCGGACGCGGGATCACGGTCGACGGCGGCCGCGTGGTCGGCACGGTCGGGAGTGACGTCCGTGCCCGCCCCCGCGGACTCGGGCCGACCCTCGACGTCGGCCATCCCGGAGAGTGCCATGAGTCTGTCCCTGTCTGTCGTGCGCGGGAGCGGTCTGCCCCGCGTGGAGCGGTCTGCCTTGTGGCGCTGCCTTGGGTGGAGCTGCCTTGGGTGGAGCGGTCTGCCGGATGTGACGCGCGGAACGCGCCATCCGGGTGGGTCTGGCGGCACGAAGGGTCGTGCCGACGGCACGGGCGGAAGGCGAGTGCCGGAGGTTGATCAGGGATTCAGGCTGATGCGGTCGAGACAGAACTCGACCGTCGCCACCAGATCACCGAGGTCGGTGCTGGCCGAGCTGCACCAGGCCCGGATGGCGACCTGGATCGCGGCGAGGAACGCGACGACCGCCAGCTGGGCGTCGAGCTCGCCCACGGCTACCGGCCGCACCGAGCTTGCGCCCCTGGGCCCGGCGTCGGCGTCGGCGGACGGGGCGTCCAGCAGTTCGACGGCCAGCCGGTCGCCGATCGCCACGAGCTGGCTGAGCACCGCGCCCGCCAGCGCCGACGTGCCCCCGAGCGGGAGCAGGTGATCGGCGTAGTGACGCAGCGAGTTCCCATCCGGCGACATGAGCTCCCAGGCGCCGAGAGCCGCGTTGCGCAGCGCCGTCAGCGGCGGCTCGTCGGCCGGGCGGCGCCGCAGGGCGGCCACCGTCAGGGCGCCGACCTCCTCCAGCGGCGCGATCGCGATCGACTCCTTGCTCGTGAAGTAGCGGAACAGCGTGCGCTCCGACACCTCCGCACCCGCGGCTATCTCCTCGACGGTCGTCGCCTCGAAGCCCTTCTCATGGAACAGCTCGTGCGCCACCTCGACGATCGCCTGCCGGGTGCGCCGTTTCTTGCGCTCCCGCAGCCCCTCCGCGTCCCCGCCCGACATCAGCCCCCCAGCCGATTCACCCGCCGCAACTCCGACATTTCCCTCAGATCTACGATGAGCATACGCCGTCAACAGGCATTTGGCACCGGCTGACAGATCACCGACAGTGCGGGCGAGTCAACCGCCGGGACGACGCCGGGTCGGGCTAACGCGATGGTGCCCGCGACACCACCCGGAATCGGGGCCGCGTGGCAGGCTTTCCGCTTGCACGCGAGGACCTTTCCGCCCGCGTCCGACGGCCTGTCGCGGGACGGCCCTGACCCGTCTGACCCCACCGCTCGTGGGATCTCCGAAAGGACCTCATGTCCCACTCCGCTCGGCGTGCCGGCGTTCTCGCCGGTGTGGTCGCGACCGCGACGTGTCTGTTCGCCGGCCCGGCCGCCGCCCACGTCACGGTCCAGCCGTCGACCGCCACCGCGGGCGGCCACGCCAGCCTGTCCTTCACGGTCCCCACCGAGAAGGAGGCCGCGTCCACCACTGGCCTGGAGCTGCGGCTGCCCACCGACGTCCCCGTCGCCTCGGTGTCGGTCCAGCCCAAGGCCGGCTGGACCTACCAGATCACCAGGGTGCCGCTGGCCAGGCCGCTGCCGACGGACGACGGCGAGGTCCGCGACGTCGTCACCCGCGTCGTCTGGACCGCGCACGACGGCGCCGGCATCCGACCCGGCGAGTCCGACGCCTTCACCATCGCCGCCGGCCCGCTACCCGAGGGGGTCGATCACCTCGCGTTCGGGGCCGTGCAGACCTACTCCGACGGCACCGTCACCCGCTGGACGGACATCGCCACTCCCGACCAGCCCGAGCCGGCGCTGCCCGCCCCGGTGCTCGCCCTGTCGCCGGCCACGGGCGACGCGCACGCCGGGCCAGGCGCCGCGACGTCGCACGCGTCGGCCTCGTCGAGAACGGGCCCCTCCGACGGGCTGGCCCGCGCGATCTCCCTGGCCGGGCTCGGGACGGGCATCGCCGCGCTGGTCATCGGCGTCGTCGCGATGGCGACCTCCCGCCAGCGCCGCGCGGAGCCGATCGCTCCCAGTCGACCGCGGTCGACCGCGAAACGGTGACGCCTCCAGTCCGATGACGTGGAACCTGTCATCATGGCCGGAACGACGAACGACGAACGACGAACGACGGCGACCAGGGAATCGGAGACATGGCGAGCGTGCCGGTGGCGGCGTCCGGGTGCGCGGCGGGCAGGGGGACGGCCCGACCGGGCCGGGCCGTCGGCTTCGCCGCCTCCTCGGTGAGCCTGGCCTGGGCAGCCCATGTCGCCGGTGGCGGCGAGCGCCCGGCGGGGTGGATGACACTCGCCGCGTTCGCCCTGCTGGCCAGGATCGCCTTCGGTCTGACGGAGCGTGAACGCGGCGTCGGCGCGATGGTCGCCGCCCTCGGCGGCACGCAGATCGCACTCCATCTCGCCTTCGTCCTCGCGCACCCGCACCACCATGCGATGTCCGGGGGGCCGAGCATCGACCCGCGGATGGCGGCGGCACACGCGGTCGCGGTCGCGGCGGTGGCACTCCTGCTTCGCCGTGGCGAGCGGATCCTCTGGTACGCCGCCGGCCTGCGGCCGCGGACCATCGCGCGGCTGCTCCTGCACCCGGCCGGCATCGACGTCGGCCCGCCCGCGGCCGCGGACCTGGCGGTCGACGCCCACGGACCCGCACCCCGGCCGCACACCCGTCCCCTCGGGCGCGATGCCCGCCGGCGCGGCCCGCCCCTCGCCTGGACGGCCGGGGCCGCGACGGGCTGACCTGTCCGGACGAACGACCCCGGCGCACGCCAAGGCATGGCACCCTCCTGTGGTCCCACCGCGCCGTGGGATGTTCGAAAGGTTCGTACCTCATGCACCGTTCTGTTTGGCGTGCCGGCGTTCTCGCCGGTGCCGCCGCGGCCGTGACCGCCCTGCTCGCCGGCCCCGCCTGCGCCCATGTCAGCGTGCAGCCGTCGACGGCCGCCCCGGGCAGCTACACCACCCTGACCTTCAAGGTCCCCACCGAGAAGGACGGCGCCTCCACCACCGGCCTGGACGTCCAGCTCCCCACCGACGCTCCGCTGGCCTCCGTCTCCGTCCAGCCCAAGGCCGGCTGGACCTACCAGGTCGCCAGGGCCGCCCCGGCGACGCCGCTGCGCACCGACGACGGCGAGGTCCGCGAGGTCGTCACCCGCATCACCTGGACCGCGCCGAACGGCGGCGGCATCCGGCCGGGCGAGTTCGACACGTTCACGATCTCCGCCGGCCCGCTGCCCGAGAAGGTCGACCACCTGGCGTTCAAGGCACTGCAGACCTACTCCGACGGCTCGGTCGTCCGCTGGGTGGACGTCGCCACCGCCGGCGGGCCCGAGCCGGAGCACCCGGCTCCGGCCATCACGCTGACGTCGGCGACCGCCGGCTCCGGCGGGCAGGCCACGGCGGCCGCCGCTTCGCCCGGGGTGACGGCGCGGGCGGCCGGCACGGCGGACGCGGACCACTCCGACGGCGCGGCGCGCGGTCTGGGGATCGGTGGGCTGGTCCTGGGCGCACTCGGGCTGGTCGTCGGCGGGGCGGCGCTGCTCGCCACCCGGCGGCGGCGCGCCCAGCCGTAAGCCGGTCGACGGCGCGGTGATCAGATGATGAGTCCCTGTCTGTCCACCGTGACGCCCGCCGCGCCGGCCCGATGCACCTGCGCACCGGGCCGGCGCGGTCGCGCGGCCGCCGCGGCCAGGGTCACCGTCGCCGCTCGTCCGGCGTGGGAGTGGGGGCGCCGGCGAGGAGGTTCTCGACCTTCGTCCGCAGCCGGACCACCCGGGGCGGCATCTTCTCCTCGCGCTGCGCCGCCCGGGTGGCCTTGGCCAGGTCACGGCGGTAGAACCAGTGGTCCCAGGGCGAGTTCGGCCGGGCGAGCCGGATGCTGCCGACGATCGCGAGCGGGAGGACGAAGACTCCCAGCAGCGCCATCCCGTACTTGCCCTTGAGCAGCGCGACGGCCACCACCGCCAGCCCCAGGACGACCCACACCACGATGACCATCCGCACCGCCCATTCCTGCTGGTGGACGTCGTTCACGCCCAGCGGCGAGAAGCCGAGCAGCACACACCCCATCACGCCGGCGGTCAGCAGCACCGCCGTCACCGAGGCCCGGCCGGCCTGCTGCCAGTAGACGTCCCGCAGATGCAGGATGAGCGCGAACTCGTCGAGCACGAGGGCCGCTCCCACGCCGACCACCACGCCGGCGATGTCCCGCCACGGGGCGTGCGGCGGCGCCCCGATCGCCAGCAGCCCCCCGGTGATCAGCAGGATCGTGCCCGGCACGACGTGATGGATGTGCATCCCGCCGGCCGACACGTTGCGGAACGGCCCGCGCCCCGCCCGGATGAGCCGGACGATCGTGCGCGTCGACAGGAATGTCACCATGAACGCCAGCAGGCACAGCAGCAGCGCCTCCTTGCCCGGTTCGACGATGTCGCGGTCCCACCAGCTCGTCACGCCGGCAGCGTCCCACGCCGCCGAGGCCCGCTCCGGCCATCCGACCGAGGCTCGGCGCTGGCAGGGCCCCCGTTACGGGCTCACGATCGGCGGCGCGGTGTGTACCAGGCGCCGACGGCCAGGCGGGCGGCCAGGCCGAACAGCCAGAACAGCGCCAGGCCGAACAGCGACGACACGATGATCGCGGCGAACAGCGGGGCGGACTGCAGGCGCTGGGTGTAGTCGTCGATGAGGCTGCCGAGGCCCTGCTGCCCCTGCCGGAAGAAGAAGTCGCCGACGATCGCGCCGATGACCGACAGCCCGGCGGAGGTGCGCAGCCCCGTGAACATCGCGGGCAGGGCGGCGGGGATCTCGAGGTGGACGAGCCGTGCCCAGCGGCCGGCCTGGCGCAGCGTGAACAGATCGTGCTGACCGGCGTCGGTCGACTGGAGCCCGAACAGGGTGTTGATGATGATGGGGAACAGGGCGACCAGAACGCACACGACGGTGCGGGACCAGAAGCCGTACCCCAGCCAGAACCCGATCAGCGGCACGATCGCGAGGATCGGGATCGTCTGGAGCACCACCGCCCACGGGTAGAACGACCGCTCGACCCAGGCAGCCTGACTCATCAGCACGGCGAAGATCATCCCGAGGGCGGCGGCGATGGCGAGCCCCACGAGCGCGACCTTCGCCGTCGCGCCCAGCGCCCGCAGGGTCTCGTGGAAGGTGGTCCAGTCCCCGAACCCGTCGGTGACGACCTCGTGCGGCGGCGGCAGCAGGAACCGGCGACGGGGGGCGAGCCCGAGGTAGGTCACGGCGTACCAGACGCCGACGACGGCGCCCAGCACGGCCAGCGGCGGCCCGGTCACGCGGGCCGTGCGGCGCAGGCGGCCGGGATGGCCGCCGGCGCCAGGACGGCCGCGGGGGCCGTCGGTCGCTGGGTCGGTGAGCGGCGTCAGCGCGGTCTCGGTCATCGGGATCTCGCCGTGGATACCCCGGCCTTCCGGCCGGGGAGGAAACGGCGTCCCACGCTGGAACGCATTGCGGGTCCTTTCGGTAGCATGACGGTATGTCCCGTTACCGGCTCGATCCGGGGCCCGAACAGGTCGCCGGACTCGAAGAGCACTGCGGGCATGCGCGTTTTGTTTGGAATCTTGCGGTCGAGCAGCAGGCGTGGTGGACGCCGTATCGGGGTAAAGCTCCGAATCATCTGGAGCGTTGTCGGCAGTTGACCGAAGCGCGGGCGGAGAACCCGTGGCTGGCTGCCGGGTCGCAGACCGTCCAGCAGCAGGCGTTGCGGGACTTCGAGCAGGCTTTGCGGAACTTCTTCGGCGGTTCGCACCGGCGTCCCGGGTTCCGGAAACGCGGCCAGTCCGAGGGTTTCCAGATCGTCGGGAAGATGGCGAAGGTCGAGAAGCTGAACCGGCGATGGTCCCGGTGCTGGGTGCCGAAGGTCGGCTGGGTGAAGTTCCGTCGCTCCCGTGCGGTCCCGGCTGCGAAGTCCTACCGGGTGACCCGTGGTCGGGCGGGCCGCTGGCATGTGGCGTTCGCCGCCGCACCCGAACCGATCCCCGCGCCGGGCACGGGCGACGTCGTCGGGGTGGACCGGGGCGTGGCAGTGTCGGCCGCACTCAGCACGGGTGAGCTGCTGCGATGCCCGGGCCTGCGGCCCGCCGAGGCCGCTCGGCTGCGCGTGCTGCAACGCCGGCTCGCACGGGCGAAGCGGGGCAGTAACCGGCGGGCCCAGGTGAAAGCCCAGATCGCGCGGGTGAAGGCCCACGAGGCCGACCGGCGGAAAGACTGGGCGGAGAAAACGTCCACCGATCTCGCTCGACGGTTCGATCTGATCCGCGTCGAGGATCTGAACGTTCGGGGCATGACCCGGTCCGCCCGGGGCACCGTCGAGGCGCCAGGCCGCAACGTCCGGCAGAAAGCCGGGCTGAACCGGGGCATCCTCGCGAACGGTTGGGGACTCCTCGTCCGACGTCTGGAACACAAGGCACCCGGCCGGGTCGAGAAGATCCCGGCCGTCTTCACGAGTCGGCGTTGCTCGGTCTGCGGGCACACGGCGCCTGGAAACCGCGAGAGCCAAGCGGTCTTCCGGTGCGCCGCCTGTGGGCACACGGCCAACGCCGACGTCAACGCAGCACGCACCATCGCGGCCGGACGGGCCGCGGCCGCGCGGGGAGGCACCGGGTTGCCGGTGCCCGTGAACCGCGAACCTCAACACTGCGCACCTCCTCCGGTGGGTGTGTAGAAGTTGGAATCCCCCGCGTTCACACGGGGGAGGACGTCAAGCGAACGACTCCCGCAGCGCCGCCGAGACGGTTCGGGCGACGTCCCCGAAGGCGGCGTCGAAGCGCAGGTCAGCGGGCCGCGGGTAGGCGAACGGGACATCGATCTGCGCGATCACTCGCCCCGGTCGGGCCGAGAGGACGACGACGCGGCTGGCGAGCCAGACCGCCTCGACGACCGAGTGGGTGACGAACAGGCCCGCGAACCGCTCACGGGCGTGCAGCCGCTGCACCTGCTCACCGAGCCGCTGCCGGGTGATCTCGTCGACCGCGCCGAACGGCTCGTCGAAGAGGAACAGCGACGGCCGCACCGTGAGCGCCCGGGCGAGCGAGACCCGCATCCGCATGCCGCCGGACAGCGCGGCGGGCCGATGGCGCTCGAATCCCTCGAGCCCGGTAAGGGAGATGGCCTCGGCCACGAGTTCGCGCCGCCGTTTCTTCGGCACGCCGTCGAGTTGGGCGAGCAGACCGACATTGCCCGTAACGGTGCGCCATGGCAGGAGCGTGGGGTCCTGAAAAACGTAGCCGGGGGCCTCGGGCCCGACGGTAACCGTCCCGCTGGAGGGCCTGGCCAGCCCCGACGCGATCCGCAACAGTGTGGACTTTCCGGAGCCCGACGGGCCGACCACCGTGACGAACTCGCCGTCGGCAACGGCCAGCGACACTCCCCGTAACGCATCGACACCGCCCGGGAAGGTCTTTCCCACCTCGTCGAACGCCAATGCGATCCCCGGCACAGTGGGCACCGTCTCTCCCTTCTTGCCGCGGGGCCGGGCCGTCGGCGGCATGCCCGCCTTTTCTATCACCATCCGGTACGCTGAGGGGAACAAGCCCGAATGAGGTGAAGGCAGGGGAATGACACTGCAACGGGCTAGCGGGCCGATCGTGCGCCGCGTTGTACTGGGCACCCAGCTGCGGCGGCTCCGGGAGGCGAAGGGTCTTAGCCGGGCGGACGCGGGCTACAGCATTCGGGCATCCGAGTCGAAGATCAGTCGACTGGAACTGGGTCGGGTCAGTTTCAAGGAACGTGATGTGGCCGACCTGCTGACGCTGTATGGAGTCATCGACGAGAAGGACCGCTCACCGCTACTCGAACTCACCCGCCAGGCAAACGAGCCCGGTTGGTGGCAGGGTTTCACCGATGTGATGCCGGGGTGGTTTCAGCCATACCTGGGCCTGGAGGAAGCGGCGGTCCTGATCCGGACCTACGAGCTTCAGTTCATTCCCGGTCTCCTCCAGACCGAGGATTACGCGCGCGCCGTCATGGCGGTAGGCCGCCAGACGCACGGTACCGACATCGTCGAACGCCGGGTCCGGGCACGGATGAGTCGGCAGACCATGTTCGACCGGCCCGACGCACCCCGGGCCTGGGCGATCATCGACGAGGCGGCGCTGTGGCGCTCGGTCGCCGGTCCGGCCGTCATGCGACGTCAGCTCGAGCATCTGCTCGCCCTGAACGCGAACCCGAATCTCACCATCCAGGTGGTTCCGCTCAGCGTCGGCCCGCACCCCGCCGAGGGGGGCGCGTTCACCATTCTGCGGTTCGGTGATCCGGACGTGGCCGACGTCGTCTACCTGGAGCACCTCACGGGCGCCATCTACCTCGACAGGCAGGAGGATGTCACCCGCTACATGCTGGCCATGGACAACCTGGCGCTCAGGAGCACGGCGCCGGACGACACGGTGAAGGTCATCGAGAAGATCGCCGCACACCACGCCGCCTGAGCGCCGTCCTCCCACCGGACGGCGAACGTCCGTCCTCAGGCCTTTCGGCCGACGCCGCACAGGTCGTCGATCGCCACCGGCGGTTCGGCCGAGGGGGCGGGCCGCCACAACGGCGTCGAGACCAGACCCGGCTCGACGAGGTCGAAGCCGTCGAGGAAACGGGCCACCTGCTCGGGCGTGCGCATGTGGTACGGGAAGTTCTCGTTCTCGTGGAGATCGTGGATGCTGTCGGCGCGGTCCTCGCCCATGACGGCATAGGTGCCGTCCTTGAACACGAGATAGCTGCCGGACGGAAGGGCGTCACGCAGTTCACGCACGATCACGTAGGCCTCGTCGAGGTCGGCCACGTTTCCCATGATCCCCAGCATGATCAGCCCGATGGGGCGGGTGAAGTCGAGGGTCTCGCGGGCCGCCTCGAGGATCTTCCGCGGCTCGCGGACGTCGGCGTGGACGTAGGTGGTGGTCCCCTCGGGCGTGCCGACCAGCAGGGCCCGCGCGTGCACCAGGACCAGCGGATCGTGGTCGACGTAGACGATCCGCGAGTCGGGGGCGACCCGCTGCGCCACCTCATGGGTGTTGTCGGCCGTCGGCAGGCCGGTACCGATGTCGAGGAACTGGCGGATCCCCACCTCACCCGCCAGGTGGGTGACCGCGCGGCCGAGGAAGGCCCGTGCCTGCCGGGCGATCTGGACGATCTCGGGGAGCAGCGCGTAGAGCCGGTCGCCGAACTCGCGGTCGACCGGATAGTGGTCCTTCCCGCCCAGCCAGTAGTTCCACACCCGCGCCGAGTGCGGCACGGTGATGTCGACAGCGGGTGCCGAACCGTCGGTCATGGGTGACGTTCCCTTCGCAGCCTTCGCAGCGCGGCCACAAGAATGCCGATGTTCATCATAAGGACCGTCCGGGGCGGGCAGACCCGCCCCGGACATCGCTTCTTCTTCCGTCGCCGTCGCGGCCCCTACTTCAGGCTCACCGTCTTGTCGAGGAACTCGTTGGTCACCAGGTCCGCGGGAGCCAGGCCCGCCTTCGGCGCGCTGCCCTTCGCCGTGAAGACCGGGGCCAGCCGGCCGATCAGCGACCCGACCCGGGCCGTGTCGAAGCTGCCCAGCACGCCGTCCTTGCCGTCGGCGATCAGCCCGAGCCGCTTCTGGGTGGCGTTGCCGTACGCGAGCAGCCCCGGCGACAGGGTGAACCCGCCGGTGTGCAATGTGCTGACGGTCTTCAGCAGGAGCTGGTTCACCGGCGCCGGATTCGCGACGTAGTCACGCTGCGCGTGCTGCAGCAGCGGCACCAGCTTGGCCAGGCAGGCCCGTTGGCTCGACACCTTGTCCGGCCGCACGGCCAGCGCGGAGATGTACGAGGGGTACTCGTCCTGCAGGAGCAGCTGCTTCACCGGCCTGCCCCACGCCTTGACGTCATGCTGGAGCAGGTAGGGCTCGTTGGTGACGAACGCCTGCTGCACGATCTTGCCGTCGGCGGCGACGAACCGGTCCGGCGACCCCTGATAGGAGGTGTCGACCTGCGACGCGGTCAGCAGCCCCTCCCGGACGAAGACGTCGGGAAAGGACGTCCCGCTCGCGCTGGCCAGCACCGTCGCGCCCGAGTCGCGGACCTCGGCGACCCTGCTGAAGTTCCACGCCGGATTACCCCAGATGAGCGCCAGCGGTGACTTCTCGTACGGCGCGAAGACGGCGACGGTCGCCTGCTTCCCGGATGCCTGCACGGCCTCGTCCGTACCCACATAGCCGGCCAGGATGTCGTCGTCCTGCGCCAGCAGCGAGGTCACCGGCTGAAAACCCGTCGCCGGCCCGCCGGCGCGCACCTGCAGCCGCACACCGGTATCACCCAGCGGGCCCTCGACCCAGTTCTTGCCCACATTGATCGACGGGTTCGGGCCGAGAAGCTGATACAGATATCCATCCGGAAGCCCGGGCCACCAGTTCGACTGAATGACGACCGTGGACGGACAGATCCCCTTCAGCGGCGTCGTGTATCGCGACGCGGCGGCGGCCTGCGTGGTCGACGGGCTCGCCCCGTCGGACCCGGTCGTCGAGTCGGAACACGCGGTCAGGCCGAAGGCCAGCACCGCGGCGCATCCCGCCACCCAGCGGCGGCGAAACCTCGAAACTCCCACCAGCCCAGATCTCCTCAACACTGTGCAACATATGAATACCGGCGGTGAGAACATCGGACCTGCGATGCTCCTGACACGGCAAGCCGTCTCCGCCCCCAGCCGTCAGGATTCCACACCACCGAGGACAGGCTGGCATGAGGTGCCATTTCTCCGGCAACCCGCCCACCGGGCACAGGACACCTCCGCCGCCCCGTCCAGCCCGCCAGAGATGACGGATTGATCAGACGAACCGCCCGACTGGTTCGCAAACAGGCCCCCGACCAGCGAGAACACCGACGCACCGCCAGTCCGGCGCCGTGCGGGTCGGACCCGAGCCGTCAGCCGAGCAGGGTCTCGCCGACGAATCCGCCGGCCGCGCAGCCGGGCGGGATGGCGAAGACCGCCGAGCCGATCGGGGTGACCCACTCGTTGAGCAGGTCCAGCTCGGCCAGGCCGGTCAGCGGCGCCCCGTTTCCCAGCGTGCGACCGATCACCGCCGGTCCACACGGGTTCGAGCCGGTCGATGGAGAAGGCCGGAAGCTGCCGCAGCCACGGCGGTGTCCGGGTCGGGTCTCCCGCCCTGGCAGCACGGGCGACCAGGGCGGGGTCGAACCCGAAGGTCACCGTCAACCGCGACGGCGAGCGCGCGAGTTCGGGCTCGGATCGGAGTCGGCGAGGGCCGCCTCGCCCCGCATGAGCCGGGCGGCATCGCCGCTCAGGATCCGCATCATTCGCCGCAGACCGTCGTGGTCGGTGTCGTCATGAAGATCAAGCGCGGCGAACGTCGCATGCGCCTGCGGCGCCGTGTCGACGCCCGCCTGGTGCACACCCCGTGGAACCGCCACGGTTCGCCGCCCTGGCGCGCCGCTGGCCACCTCCTGCGCCCACGCCATCGACGACGCCGCGGTCGGGCTGCCGACGCCGACGACGGTGACGGCATTCGGCCCGGAGTTCCGCAGGGTGCCGAACGCCGCGGTTCATCTGCGACGAGATGATGACGGTGTGGCTGACCTCGACGACGCTGCGGAGGTGGACGCGCCACACCGCGATAGCACCACCGTCGGTGGCGGGCTGCGGACCGGGGCGGGAACGTCCCTGGAAAAACATGTGGGGCCGTCCCGACCACAGTCGAAACGGCCCCACATATGTAAGTCCGGCGGCGTCCTACTCTCCCACACGGTCCCCCATGCAGTACCATCGGCGCTGAAGAGCTTAGCTTCCGGGTTCGGAATGAGACCGGGCGTTTCCCCTTCGCCAAAACCACCGAAACATC